>JAIDJZ010000440.1 GCA_029051965.1 Paramuribaculum sp.
CCTCAGGATCTGAAATTTGTCGGAGAGGAGACTGTCGCTATTATCGGTGACAATACGACTATCCGCGAGTGTGTGACTATCAACCGCGGCACAGCGTCGAAGGGAAAGACTGTTGTCGGAAGCAACTGTCTGATCATGGCCTACTGTCATGTCGCCCACGACTGTGTGGTCGGCGACAATGTCATCATGTCGAATGCGACCCAGCTTGCAGGTGAGGTCGTTGTCGATAACTTCGCTATTATCGGCGGCGGGTCACTTGTCCATCAGTTCTGCCACATCGGTCCTCACGTTATGGTCCAGGGTGGCGCGCTTATCAATAAGGATGTGCCTCCGTATGTCAAGGCCGGCCGTGAGCCGATCTCATATGCCGGAGTCAATTCAATCGGACTTCGTCGTCGCGGCTTTTCGAACGAGACGATCCAGCAGATCCAGAATATCTACCGCTATCTCTATCTGAGCGGTCTGAACAATTCGGATGCAGTGGAGCGTATCGAGGCCGAACTTCCGGCTACCAAAGAACGCGATGAGATCATTCTGTTTGTCCGGAATTCGAAACGAGGAATCATCAAGGGTTACGTTTAATAGAATCCTGAATCAAGTTACCGGCGGTGCGTCAAGACATTCAGTTCTGACGCGCCGCTTTCTTCTGGTGTTTTTTCAACCGGGACAAGAGGCCGTTTAACAAACTCTGAAAGAAACCCCGGCGGAAGTAGGGTAATTCAGAACGGAATTCTTATCTTTGCGGATATAAACAGGAAACCACCCCGACAGACACTCTCCGATATATTATCATGGATGCTTCAACCCCGCTTTTTTCAATCATAACGGTCACCTATAATGCCTCCGCGTCAATACGCCCGACACTCGAGTCGGTCGACGGCCAGACGTTCCGTTCATACGAACATCTGATCATAGACGGAGTGTCAAAGGATGATACGCTTGCAATAGTCTCATCAATGCCGTCGGATCTTCGTCGGGTCTCTTCCGAGAAGGATCGAGGGATTTATGATGCGATGAACAAGGGGATCAGTGTCGCGCGCGGCCAGTATCTGATTTTTCTGAATGCGGGCGATTCGTTTCACTCGTCGACGACGCTGGAGTCGATTGCGAAGGTGATAGTGGAGAATAACTATCCGGGAGTCGTCTACGGTCAGACGCAGCTGGTCGATTTCTCGCGGCGCAGGGTCGGCGACCGTCATCTGACAGCTCCGGAGAATCTGACTTACCGCAGTTTTGCGAACGGGATGGTAGTGTGCCACCAGGCATTTGTCGCATTGCGCAGGCTTGCGCCGCTGTATGATCTCCGCTATCGGCTGTCGGCCGATTATGACTGGTGTATCCAGTGTCTGCAGCATTCGCGCAAGAATGTACTTGTTCCGGAGGTTCTGATCGACTATCTTGACGAGGGCGTGACGACTGCAAACCACAAGGCATCGCTGAAGGAGCGATTCCGAATCATGTGTTACTACTACGGGACTATACCGACAATTATCAGACATCTCGGTTTTCTGCCCCGTTATCTTAAACGAAAATCCAAGCATCTCAAGCAATGATACTTATCAATACGACTTATTGTGTCGCTCCTGCTGACGGGCATCTGTTTCTGCAGTGGGCGCCGGCCGAATACCGTGCGGCTGTCGAAAAGGCGGGAGGAGCGGATCTGTTGCTGCTCCGTGTGCCGTCGCCGGATCCGTCTGTCGCGACTTTCGCCGTGCAGTTTAAGGTGGGGAGTCCGGAGGAGGCCGCACGATGGGAAGCTGAGTCGCTTCCAGAGCTTATCGCGGGAGCATTGTCGGGCTTCGGTCTCGGAGGAGACCGACTGCTTCATTTTACAACAATGATGGATATTCTCTGATCCCGAATAAGTAATGGATATTTCCCTGAAGGAATACGACAGAATTATTATCGGAATAGACCCCGGAACGAATTTCATGGGCTACGGTGTGCTGGGCATCAAGGGCAAGACTCCGTCGGTCATTGCGCTCGGAGTCATTCATCTTAATAAGATCTCAGGCCACTATCTGAAACTGAAGAGAATCCACGAGCGAGTTCTCGGACTGGTCGAACAGTATCTGCCTGACGAGATGTCGATCGAGGCACCTTTCTATGGGAAGAATGTGCAGTCGATGCTCAAGCTCGGGCGTGCGCAGGGTGTTGCGATGGCAGCGGCTCTGTCGCGCGATGTGCCGATAACGGAATATGAGCCGAGGAAGATAAAGATGGCTATCACGGGCAACGGCGGGTCGTCGAAGGAGCAGGTCCGGGAGATGCTCAAGCGTATTCTCTCTCTGACGGATGAGCATATGCCTCCGGAACTCGACGCGACGGATGCACTGGCTGCGGCGCTGTGTCACTTCTATGAGTCAGGGCGTCCTTTGGTGTCGGGTGGTGCAAAGTCGTGGAAAGAGTTTATAGCCAAGAATCCCGGACGAGTCAGCGGCCTGTAGCGGTGGAAGTGCGGCTTTATGTTCATGTTCTGTCTGTCGGAACTGTTTCCGAGCAAATTTAAATGGTCTGATGGCGTGGTGATAGAAAGTTTTTCGTATCTTTGCGAAGCGGTCTGTCAAAGGGCCGTTTTTGTAGTGTGAGATTAAATACTTTAAATCTATTATAG
>JAIDJZ010000441.1 GCA_029051965.1 Paramuribaculum sp.
TTGCATTCTATATCAATGCCGGTCTTGAACAGGGCGCGAAACTCACGGAAATGGCAGGAACCATCCAGAACGACATCCTCAAGGAATTCATGGTGCGCAACACCTATATATATCCCCCTGAATTCTCCATGAGAATTATCGCTGATATCTTCGAATACACTTCGCAGAATATGCCGAAATTCAACTCGATCTCAATTTCCGGTTACCACATGCAGGAGGCCGGAGCAACCTGTGACATCGAGCTTGCCTACACACTTGCTGACGGTCTTGAGTATCTCCGCGCCGGAGTCAATGCCGGAATGGATATCGATGCATTTGCTCCGCGTCTGTCATTCTTCTGGGCAATCGGCATGAACTTCTTTATGGAAGTCGCCAAGATGCGTGCCGCACGTATGCTCTGGGCGAAGATCGTCAAGCAGTTCAATCCGAAGAATCCGAAATCGCTCGCTCTCCGTACACACTCGCAGACTTCCGGTTGGTCGCTCACAGAGCAGGATCCGTTCAACAATGTCGGCCGTACATGTATCGAGGCTATGGGTGCCGCTCTCGGCCATACCCAGTCGCTCCACACCAATGCGCTCGACGAGGCTATCGCACTTCCGACAGATTTCTCGGCACGTATCGCACGTAACACCCAGATCTATATCCAGGAGGAAACCATGATCACCAAGCAGGTCGATCCGTGGGGCGGTTCCTACTATGTCGAAGCTCTTACCAACGAGATCGCTCACCGCGCATGGGAGCACATTCAGGAAATCGAGAAGCTCGGCGGCATGGCAAAAGCGATCGAGACAGGTCTTCCCAAACTCCGTATCGAGGAAGCTTCTGCCCGTACACAGGCCCGCATCGACTCCGGACGTCAGACAATTGTCGGTATCAACAAATATCGTCTTGATCATGAAGATCCGATCGATATTCTTGAGATTGACAACACAGAGGTGCGTAAAGAGCAGATCGAACGTCTCGACGAGGTGAAAGCCCACCGCGACGAAGCGAAAGTCAAGGAAGCTCTTGAGGCGATCACAGAATGTGTGCGCACGAAGGAAGGCAATCTTCTTGACCTTGCTGTCAAGGCTGCCGGTCTCCGCGCGACTCTTGGTGAAATCTCAGATGCCTGCGAAGCTGTCGTGGGTCGATATAAAGCAGTAATCAGAACAATTTCAGGCGTGTATTCAAACGAAACTAAAGGCGACGCAGAGTTCGAAAAGGCTCAGCGTATGTGTGAGGAATTCGCAAAGCGCGAAGGTCGTCAGCCGCGTATTATGATTGCGAAAATGGGTCAGGACGGTCACGACCGCGGAGCAAAAGTTGTTGCAACCGGTTATGCCGACTGTGGATTCGATGTTGACATGGGTCCGCTCTTCCAGACTCCTGCTGAAGCTGCCCGTCAGGCTGTCGAAAACGACGTCCACATTCTTGGCGTCAGCTCGCTTGCCGCAGGTCACAAGACTCTCATTCCGCAGGTGATCGAGGAGCTTAAGAAGCTTGGCCGCGAAGACATCATGGTGACTGCCGGTGGTGTGATCCCCGCTCAGGACTATGACTTCCTTTACAAGGCAGGCGTAGCAGCGATCTTTGGCCCTGGTACGCGCATTCCCGTTTCGGCTATCAAGATGCTCGAAATTCTCAACGATCAGGAATAATCGCAACAGCTGCGATTGCTGTTCCACGATAACCTCTCTGTCAGTCCGGTTTCCTATTTGAAGCCGGACTGTCTCTTTTTATTGCAATATGGGTTTGCGGGAAAAGATAATTCATTGGATAGGGTGGGGGATTACGGAAATTTTTCCGTAATTGTTTTGGAGGATAAAAACAATGTTGTAATTTTGCAGGGTAAAATAACCGTTATTGCGGACTAATGAGTAAAGTCATGATGCCGGCGGTAATGGAAGTTGTATTAAACCTTACGTATATATTCC
>JAIDJZ010000442.1 GCA_029051965.1 Paramuribaculum sp.
AACCCAGATTTTTTGCGCTTCCGCTTTTATATGTGCAAGAGTTTCGGGCGATACCGTCAGAAAGAGGGCGCGATTTCCATGCTCGTCGTCTTTTACCTCCATCTTATGAATGGAGTCGGCCGGCACGTTATCAAGGTGTGCTCCCCGAATCCATTCGTTGTTGAAATAGTAGAATACGGTTTCGGTGTCCCGTTCAGTCAGAGGGAATTGAATCTCCTGTACAATGGTGTCGTTTACGCAGTAATTCTGCGAGAAGGCAATGCACGACTGAACAATAGTCAAGGATATTAAAAACGACTTCTTCATATGGTATAAGGTTTCACCATCTCCCATTTCCGAGAAATTGGGGTGGGCGTTTTCGATAGTGAGCGGCGAGCCGGTCAGCTTTTCATTCTGCGGACTTCTTGACGGGGTCTTGGTTGTGCTGCGCGGGGCTGACGCGGTTTCTTGCTGTTGTTACAGGAACGGATTCATCCGCTTTTCGTAGCCGATGGTTGTTGACGGTCCGTGGCCGGGATAGACAACCGTGTCGGGCGAGAGCGAGAGCAGCCGTTCGGTTATGCTTCTGATGAGCTGGGAATGGTTGCCGCCGGGAAGGTCCGTGCGTCCGATGCTGCCTTGAAAAAGCGCGTCGCCGGTTATTACGAATCCTCCGTCGGGAGAATAGATTGCAATTGAGCCGGGGCTGTGGCCGGGCACGGCTATGATTTCTATTGTTTCATTTCCGAGTTTCAGGCGGTCGCCGTTCTTGAGGTTATGGTCGACAGATACAGGAGTGAGAGACGACATGCCGATTCCGAACATCTCTGCCTGACGACTGCGCGTCGCTCCGAGAAACTCGTCGTCGCTGCTGGCATGTACCGGCAGCGAATAGGTTGCCATGACGGCGTCGTTTCCCAAAGTGTGGTCGATATGAAGATGGGTGTTTATCAGAAACTTCGGCGTCAGACTGTTTGACAGGATGAAGTTTTCGAGTTCAGAGTTGTCGTTGCGGCTGATCATTCCGGGATCTATGATGGCAGCCTCTCCGGAGGCCTCATCCCAGATGACGTAGGTGTTGACGCCGAACATGTTGTATGTGAATTTCTGGATTTTCATAAGTCAACGTAGATTAATTCTTTGGTCTGGAAGAATTCTTCAGTAAAGTAGTCGCTGAGAGGCACCTCGATCATCGGCTCGCGAACGACGCCGAGTTCTGCGCTCAGGTCGCCTCCTTTGAGACATAACAATCCGTTAGGGAAAGAGTTTTTCGAAACGGTGGAGATGTTTTTGCGGATCAGTGGGATCAGCTCTCCGATTTTCATTACCGCCCGGCTTACCACGAAGTCATAGCGGTTGCGGCATTCGCCGATATCGCCATGCTGGATGGTGACATTCGAGAGTCCGATTTCATCGGAGATTGCCTTGGCTACTTTTAGTTTCTTGCCGACGCGGTCGATCAGGTGAAACCGGCAGTGGGGCCACATGATTGCAAGCGGGATTCCGGGGAAGCCGCCTCCGGTCCCCATGTCGAGAAATGTTGTTCCCGGTTCAGGAGTTATGAATCGGGCAATGGAGAGAGAATGTAGGATATGATGTTCGTAGAGATTACTGATGTCTTTCCGGGAGATGACGTTGATTTTCTCGTTCCATTCCGGATACAGAGATCCGAGGCGTTCGAACTGTCCGGTCTGAGTCGGGGTGAGGTTTGGGAAATATTTGTTGATTATGTCCATAAGTAAGAGTTCAAATTTAAACGATAGTAAGTGAACGAAAATCTTTTATACAATCT
>JAIDJZ010000045.1 GCA_029051965.1 Paramuribaculum sp.
CAGAACGGCTTGGATGCAAGGCGCTAAGGCCGAAAGCGAGGGAGCGGACTGCCGTCCGTGACCGAGCTTGAGTGCCGTAAGCAACGCCGCAGACGGGCCGTTATCACGAACCGCCCTAAGGTTCGTCAGAACAGCTCAGATGGTAGGAGCATGCCGGTGAGGGAGAGGGAGCGGACTGCCGTCCGTGACCGAGCTCGCATCAGATCCATCCGGATGGCTGGCGGTTCGTCAGAACGGTTCGGATGCAAGGCGCTAAGGCCGAAAGCGAGGGAGCGGACTGCCGTCCGTGACCGAGCTTGAGTGCCGAAAGCAACGCCGCAGACAGGCCGTTATCACGAACCGCCCCAAGACGCAGATGAGCCATCATCACGAACCGCCCCAAGACGCAGATGAGCCATCATCACGAACCGCCCTATGACAAAAGCGCGAGACCTTGCGGCCTCGCGCTCTTGATATTTTGAAATGTTCCGAATTCTTACTTGCGGATAAACATCTTCACAGCCTTATCGCCCTTGCGGACAATGTAGAAGCCGGTCTGAACGTTTTCTGCGTCAACGCGCACACCCTGGAGGTTATAGAATTCAACTTCTCCTTCGATGCCGTCGAACACAATGTCACCGATAGCTGCCATTCCAGTCGAGAAGTGTGCTTCAACTGAAACGTTGCCTGATGTTACAATCGGGAAGATCAGATAGTTTTCGTTGTAAGTACAGTTCCAGCCATAGTCTTCGAGATTGTCGAGAGTGATATCCTCGTCATTACCGTTCTTGATAAGGACGAACGTGATCTCTTCAGCATTGTCGCCATCAACCTCAGGCATTACGTAAACGATATACTCAGTGTTGATAGTCAGCTGCGCACCATCGGCAAGCTGCTCGCCGGCAGGCTCGTCTGTAGTCATGTCTGATTCTGTCCAGACTTCAACAGCACCGTTTCCTTCAGTAGCGATTGAGAGGTTGAACTCTTCATCTTTGAAGGTCACATTGATGCTCACCGGACCGCTGACGATGATTTCAGCGACTCCGTCAACTGCTTCGAGATCAACACCGTTGTTGGTGAACTCGTCGATGACCATATACTTATCAGGAACGGCGGTAGCGATAAGCTTAGTGCCGGGGGCAACAGCCGCACCGCTCTGGAGCGGACTTTCTGCGCCTTCTGCCTTAACCTGGAACGAACCGTTCGAACCGATAGTGTAGTTCACTGTCCAGCCGAAGTTGGCAACATATGTAGCGTCAGATGCATCCTGAACAACGATTTCTGCTTCAGTCGAAATGACTTCGCCGTCGCGGGTCCAGTTCATGAACTGTGCGCCTTCGAATGCTGTTGCCTTGATTGTAACGTAACGGTTGTCAGTTGTAACAGAAGTTCCTTCAAATTCGGGAAGTGAAACCTCACCCATCTCTTCCTGATCTTCTGCAACTGCCACTGTGATCGTACGCTCTTCCTCAAGCTGCGATGCTTCGACAACGAGGATAAAGTCGATGATATTACCGCAGTTCGAATCGATATAGTTGCCGTCATAGCCGAGCGATGACCAGCGGCCGCAAGGATTAAGACACAACCAGTCTACCTTGTAGCGAACTCGATATTCGCCTGCCGGTGTACCCATCGGAACGGTGAACTTGGCAACCTGCTTATCGACACTTTGCTGCATCGTTGTTGAGTTGCCTTCACTGTCATAGAACTCATAGCCGTTAGTCGAATGAGCGTTGAACCAAACGAGGTCGCCGTTCACACCCTCTGCATCCTCATCAACATTCCAACCGTTGTTGTCAAGGTCGACAAAGAGATAGGAATGCATCCAGGATCCGCTGCCGACAGAAGTAACTGTCACTTCAGCACCCGGTTCTACTGTAACCTTACTTTCGGTGCAGTCCACATAGACCTGCGACTTCGAAGTATCGCCCACTGTTACTGTGCTCGTTGCTTTGCCGTCGGAAACGGTAAGAGAAGTAACGTAGCGGCTGCTTGACTTCGAACCCTGCAGTTCGCAATACTCAACACCCTCGGTGATATTCGCGCTGATTGTGACATCACCGTGAACCTTGATTGTTGTTTCGGTTGTTTCTTCGCCGTTGACAATGAAATTCTGGAATGAATATCCGCTGTTGGCTGATGCCGAAAGCGTCAGCGTTGTGTTGGCGAGAACCTGATCGCCCGAGTTGATCGCATAAGAGCCGTCAGAGACAGTCAGTGTTCCGTTCTCGGGCTGCTCGATAGTCACAGTGTACTGTGCGCTCCACATGAAGTTGGCCTGGATCGAAAGATCTTCAGTGCTTTCAATCACATATTCCGGATCTTCAGAAAGACATGCGTCAGCCTTGTACCAGCCGATAAACTCTGCGCCTTCTGCCGGAGTTGCCTTGACAATGACTTTCTTCAGAGCTGTGCTCACTGAAAGCTCGTCTGATTCGGGCTGTACGAACTCAACTGTTCCGGCTTCAGCATCGGAAGTTGCAATAGTGATCGTACGCTCGTTTTCAAGATAGGGAGACTCTACACGCAGTGTGAAGTCAATAATCGAACCGCCGTTGGATGTGATAAGGTTACCGGAAGCAGAGTTTCCGCAAGGATTCGTACAGCTCCAGTCTGTCTTGAAACGTACACGGTAGTCGCCCGGCTCAAGATCGGCAGGCACGGTAAACGAACCTTCTACGCCGCTAATCGCTGTATAGCTCGAAGAAAGCTGTTCTCCCTTATGATTGTAATATGAACCGCTCTCACCTCTACGGTAGAAGTTGAACCATACGAGGTCACCGTTGGCCTGAGTGATTTCTTCATCGACATCCCAGCCATCCTTGCCAAAGTCCATATAGATATAGTGGTGCATCCACTCGCCGCCGCCGACTGTTGTGATCGTCACATCATCGCCTGCGGTAACTGTGACCACATCAGAAGTGCGGTCTACATACAGCGGGTGCGGGTTAGCGCTGCCGGGGCCGGCAATAGATGTGCCGTTCACATTAAGCGAAGAAATGTAACGGTCGGTGCGGCTTACTGTAGCGGTGCTTTCGCAATAGTCGATGCCTGTAACCGTTGCCGAGATTGTGAAGTCTTCTTCCGGCACTTCTACAGTTGTGCCTTCAACCGGCTGGCCGTTGAGTGTGTACTGGCTGATTTTGTAGCCTGATTCGCAGACTGCCGAAAGAGTCAGCTCGGTGCCCGCCGGCACTTTGTCGCCGCTTTCCACCTTCTTATCACCATTCATAACGGTGATCACTGCATTTTCCGGCTGCTCGATGGTCGCTACAAACGGTGTGCGGGTTATAGTCCACACATATGAGCTCTCATCAAGATCGGAATTAAGAGTGAACTTACCTCTTGCCTGGTTAGTTCCGATAGTTTCAAGCTCGACTTCTACGCCGTCAACTGTAAGGGCTGCCACGAGGTAACCTGCCATCGGAGCGGCTGCAATAGTGATTTCTGTACCCGGATCGAGACCGCTTACAACCTCACCAGCATTGGTGACAGATGTCTTGACGCCGTCAGGAAGATAGATGATAACCATCTCGACATTCTCCGGTGCAGAAGGAATCGTCAGTGAGTACGACGATGCCACACGGCCCTCTACAAGAGTTGCAGAAGCTGCGGCTTCTTTGCCATTGACGATACCGTCAGGCCAGTAGTCATTTCCTGAAAAGAGCACCCAGGTAGCATCTGAATTCTGAGGAGCGTTCGCTGCAAGATTGGGGAAAGTTCCGTCGCTGTTCTGTTCGTCAAATGTATAGTATCCGACAAGAGAACCCATTGAAGTCGGCTTCTGATATGCCTGTTTTACTTCTTCATCGGTGAGGGCCTTGTTGAAAACATGAACCTCGTCAATAAGAGCCGCGATACCAAAACCCAAGATGTGGAACTCTCCGTCGTCCCACGGATAATATATCTCTTTGTCAAATGTCTTTGTGAAGATCTTCTCGCCATTCAGATATACCGACATTGTACGCGTGTCAGCATCATACTGGTTAAGTACATAGCTCCAATCATTGAATGTAAGCTCGGTGTCACCAAGCGAACCGACTCCTTCAATACCATGATCAGTTGCGCCTCCATGGCCGTTAAGCTTCAGTTTCGCACCGCTTGTAACTGACAGGTTCCAGTTTCCATTGAAGTTCATATGTTCATATGTTCCGAAGTCCATAAGGACACCTCCATATGAATAATTGACAGAAGAGGGTTTGATCCATTCTGCAATCGCATAGGACCTCCCCGAGTTCATGGGTAGATCAAGGCCGAGGACACTCACGGGAACAACGAGTCGGTTGTCCGACTTATTGTAATATGAGTAAGACGGCAGCGTCTTCGAGATTGCCATATTGTCGGCCCATGCAAGACACGGCAACAACATCGCCATCAAGAAAAACAGTAGATTTTTTCTCATAATGATTGATTTGGTTAGTAAATTGGATATAATAATTTATTGTAACTTGTTCTATATCCTGGATTTAAGGCATTTTAAAATCGATTGGCTATTAGACTTGCTTTAACTCTTGGACACGGACCACCGACGCTCTCGAGCATACGAATCCCTGACGGCAATCCCTTTTTATCCGCAAACTTAGTCGTTTTTTGCCTATTTTCAAAATAAAAATAAGCCAAACATTCGTTAATTATAGTTAACCCAACTGTCAGCCCTCGTCAGAAAACCTCGCCTCCTCTCCCCCGGAAGAGACAAAAGCGCGAGACCTTGCGGCCTCGCGCTCTTGATATTTTGAAATGTTCCGAATTCTTACTTGCGGATGAACACCTTCGCTGCCTTGTCGCCCTTACGGACAATGTAAAGACCGCTTTCCACGTTGGCTGCGTCTACGCGAACACCCTGGAGGTTAAAGTATTCAACTTCACCTTCGATGCCGTCGAACAGAATGTCACCGATCGCAGCGAGGTTGCTTGTGAAGTGAGCCTCTACCGAAAGGTTGCCGGTTGCTTCGAGCGGGAAGATCATGTAGTTCTCGTTGTAAGTACAGGGCCAGCCATAGTCGTCGGCATTGTCAAGATTGATCTCTTCTTCGTCACCGTTCTTGATAAGGATGAATGTGATCTCTTCTGAGTTGTCGCCGTTTGCGCCGGGCATAACGTAGATGTTATATTCTGTGCGCGCGCTGATCTCGCCGTTGTTCTCGATTTTTTCGCCGGTGGGTTCGTCGTTTTCATAATCTGAACCTGTCCAAACTTCAACCTTACCCTGGCCTTTGCTGACAAGTGAGAGAGCATAGACTGCATCCTTGAAGGTCACGTTGATGTTGACCGGACCGGTCACGATGATCTCTGCAACGCCGTCAACAACTTCGAGTTCGTGGCCGTTGTCGGTGAATTCGTCGATGATCTTATAGTTGTTCGGAGTCGCTGTGGCGATAAGCTTGGTGCCGGGAGCTACGGCCGCGCCGCTCTGGAGCGGAGTGTCCGAACCCTCTTCGCGAAGCTGGAACGAGCCGTTCGAGCCGACGGTATAGTTAACTGTCCAGCCGAAGTTGGCAACATATTCTGCATCAGTCTCGTCTGAAGCCACATACTTCGCAGACGACGAAACGGCCTCGCCGTTGCGGGTCCAGTTCATGAACTGTGCGCCGTCGAAAGCCTCTGCGAGGATGTTCACGTGGCGGCTGTCGGTAGTGACTGACGTTCCTTCATAGTCGGGAAGCGAAACCTGACCCATCTCTTCCTGATCCTCGGCCACTGCCACTGAGATCGTACGCTCTTCATCAAGCGATGTCGAAACGACATACAGCGTGAAGTCGATCAGCGCACCGCCGTTTGAGTGGATAAGGTTGCCGCTTGCTGTATTTCCGCAAGGTGCCACACAGTTCCAGTCAACTTTGTAGCGCACGCGGTATTCGCCGCTTGCATTTGCGGGCACGCGGAACTTACCGGTGACGCCGCTGATATCGAAATGGGCGTCGGTCTGAACCTCGCCGTCGCTGTTATAGCCACTCCCGCTGTCGCCTTTTCTGTAGAAGTTGAACCACACGAGGTCGCCGTTGGCCGAATCATAGATGTTTTCGTCTACATTCCAGCCGTTTCTGTCAAAATCGACATACATATAGGCATGCATCCACTCGCCGCCGCCTATAGTTGAGAACTCAACCTCCTCGCCCGCTCCGACTGTCACGACAGTTGAAGTGCGGTCCACAAAAAGATTGTGGGGATTGGATTTGCCCGGACCGGCGATCTGTGTTCCGCCGACAGTGAGGGTCGTGATGTAACGGTCCGAACGCGAAACGGTTGCGGTCGATTCACAGTAATCAATATCCGCAAGAGGGGTGGGATTGTTGGCCAGTGCAAGACCCGGCAGCAACATCGCAAAGAAACAAGAGTAGATTTTTCTCATAATGATTGATTAATGGGTTAATATATTGATTGTATTATTTAGCGTCGGATCACACCGGATTTAAGGCTGACAGACATGCAGATCAAGGTCAGTTTCTGCATTTTCTGTCGCAAATCTAATCGAATTTCACTTATTCTCAAAATAAAAACAAGTGAAAATTCAGTTAACATTAGTTAATTCACAATTCCCCTCCCGGATGCCCGACGGCTCACAGCTCATCCGGAAACTTCCTGTAATGCTCCTGAAGCATCGGCTGCAGATTGAAATAGAAGCCGCCCTTCTTCGAAGAGGCGACGTCGATGACGGTCAGATACTCGTAAAACGGATCGTAGAACAGATGATTCGTCACCTGATAACCCATATAGTTGAGCAGCACATACTCATGCTGAGGCTCGATGACAAACCACGCATGATCCTCATCCTCTCCCGTTCCGGTCGAGACGATCGCCATCAGCAGATAGTTGAGCTTATACTGGTAGATCTTCGCGAGGTTCTTCTCGCCGAGCAGATTGAGCGCCGCGATCATCGCGCTCATCTGACGCAGGTCAAACGGATTGTTCTCGAGAGCCACACGCGCATTGGCGATTATCTGGTCACACTCGGCCGACGTCGGGTTTGTCGTGCGGTAGAGCGGTCCGGTCATCTCCGGGGCGGGCGACGGACGGTAGGGATCATAATCCTCCTGAAAGACGTAGCCCAGATAGAGATAGCGGAATTTGTCGAGCTTCATAAGCGTGTCGTTGCGCAGATACTCCTTCATGAGCACCGGATAGTAATATTTCGACTTGCGGTCATTGATCTCGCGGTGGATACGCTCCATGTCGGGCTTATCGCGGCGGATACGTTCGAACGGAAGCTGAGCGAAAGCGGTCGAGACAAAAACGAAAGAAAGCAGTGTGATGAGAATTGTTCGTTTCATATTGCAGGATTCGATTATCTGAATTCGATGGGGTTACTGAAAAATGAAATACTGATAGAGGGCCATGGCGACGATGGCAACCGTCGACAGGACAACAACGAGCGGAAGCCCTTTGGCCATGACATAGTTGAAAAACCGGCGCGACGGAAAATCCATTGCACGCCCGCGCGGAGTGCGGCTGTAGGCAATTGCTCCGCATAAACAGCCTGCGGAGGCTCCGCAGATGACAGCGGCCATCGAACTGACCGCAAGGCCGGTCATGGTGCCGCAAAGGGCGCCCCCGGCAATATAGGCCATGCCCGTCCGGGAGGCCGCGACACTGAACGGCAGCATATAGTTGATGCCCAGAGCCATCAGCGTGGAGATCCCCCAGAAGACCAGCTTCGACTCCGGGATGGCGAACTCCGGAAGATAATAGAGCGGCCACAGTGCGAGATAGGAGGTCGCGGCGGCCCAGCGCCACGACAGAAAAGCCGCCACCACTGACCATATGGCCAGCAGCGAAGCGAGTATTATCAGAAGGAGGGTTGCGGTCGGCATCGTCGTGAGGAATTAATGAACAGAATTATAACACACGGACACGGCACAATTGTTATGGCCTCTTCTCATTTTTTTCGTCGGCCACGACCGGAAGCTGACTCTCCCCCGACGGTTCGGCCTGTGCCGGACGTATTGCCTCGGGATAGGAGATGCGCGTGTGGAACATCGTGCGCAGACGCGAGGCGAACACACTCTTGATCGTTGCGATGTCGCGGAACGAGAGCGGAGATTCGCTGTGAAGCCCCTCGGCGATCTGCTGGTCGATGATCTTGTTGACAAGCGCCGAAATAGCCTCGGGCGAATGGTCGGGAAGTGAACGCGACGCTGCCTCGACCGCATCGGCCATCATGACGATCGACGTCTCACGGGTCTGAGGATTCGGTCCGGGATATGTGAAGGGGGCGGCATCGACCTCCTCGCCAGGATGCTGGTTGCAATAGGTTGTGTAGAAATAACGCGCCCGCCCGCGGCCATGATGCTGCGCGATGAAATCACGGATCGAACGGGGCAGCTTGGCAAGCTCCGCACGACGCAGCCCGTCCGTCACATGGCCAATGACTATACGCGCGCTCTGCAGCGGCGTCAGTGCATTGTGGGGGTTGACTCCGTGCTGATTCTCCGTAAAGAAAGCAGGGTTGTTGACCTTCCCTATGTCGTGGTAGAGCGCACCGGTTCGCGTCAGCTGCACATTGGCTCCGATACGCGACGCCGCGGCCGAAGCGAGATTGCTGACCGCCATAGAGTGGTTGAACGTTCCCGGACACTCCTCGGAAAGCTCACGTAGCAGCGGATGGTTGATGTCGGCCAGCTCGACGAGCGACACCCGCGACGTGAAGCCGAACAGTTTCTCCATCAGGAAGATGACAAAATAGGCAAACGAGACGAGCACTGCATTGACGGCAAGCGCGCCGAGCATCCGGGGCACAAGCGAGTTGAACGTGCCGACAAGCATCAGCTCCATCGCCGCATAGAAGAGTGCATAGGCGAGGAAGACCACGATCGATGTCTGGATCAGCTGCGAACGCTTGCTGAGCTCACGGATCGAGACAACGGCTGCCAGCGCCGCGGCTATCTGGATCAGAATGAACTGCCAGTGGTTCTGAGTGGCCGACGAACAGATCAGAATCGTTATGATCCCCGAGATGAACGCCGTCCGGGAGTCAAGAAAGACAAGCACCACGATCGGAACGATCGTGAACGGAACCATATAGAGCCCCAGACGGACCATACTGTTCATGCCGTAGGCAAGAAGCGTGAACACGGTGACCATCATCAGGAGGAAAAGCATCGTCGGCAGGCTGTCGAAATAGTCGCGCCGGAAAAACGCGATGTAGACCATCAGCATCCCGAGCGTCAGAAGAATGAACGCGAACGTGCCGAGAGACGGATAGAACGACCCGGACGTAACAGTGCCCCCACGCTCCTCGATCATCGCCTCGTAGGTGTTCAGTATCGTATAGAGCTGCGGCGTCACGATGTCGCCGCGGTCCACGATGCGCTCTCCGTGCTGGATGACTCCGATCGGAGCAAGGGCCGTCGCATAGGACTCCTCCTTGAAACGGCTCGTGGCCAACGAGTCGAGCACTATGTTCGGAGCGATTATGTCGGCCAGACGCGCTGCCACCACGGCGCGGTGCAGCGCCTGATCGGAAATGAGGCTGTCGAATTTCGCATAAGCGCGCTTGGGCGTATAGTAAGAGGCCACCGGCTTCGATTTGGCCACATCCCCCTCGAGATGACGGACATTGCGCACATACGTGCTGTCGGGACGCTTCGGAAGTTCGCCGACGTCGATGACTCCGGTCTGATAGACCTCGCGGAGCTTCGAGAGAAGAACCGAACGCTGGGTGGCGTTCAACGGATTCTCGACCTGCATCAGGCGCGTCGCGGCCTTTGCGAGAATCTGCGCCTCGCGGGCATTGTCACGGAAATAGACCGGCTCGAACGACGAGGCGAGCGAATCGCGGATCGCCATCGATGAGATTGTGTCGTGGTGGACCGGAATGTCAAACGGAGCGGTCAGAAGATTGTAGTTCCACGGTCGGTTGATCTCGTAGATATAGCGGTTTTCGTTTGTTGTCGGCCGCAGATAGAACATCAGCAGAACGGCGACAGCAAACGCCCCCCACATTATCACTTTCGAATTTATATTACTGAACTTACCATTGTCGGTCGGTTATTTTAGCCTGAGGATCATTCAGATGTTTTCGGGTCTGTTCGGGTTGCCTTCTGGACGCCGGAGATCTTTTTCACCTCACTGCACAGATTCTTAAGATCCGACGCATCGCGCGTAAGGACGCCCAGCCTGCAATGGAACACTTCGTTGTCGGTGTCGATGTGGAGAGAGCGGATATCCATGTGGAGCTGGCTCGAAATCAGCTGTGTCAGCTCCTGCAGGATGCCGTGGCGGTCGATTCCTTCGATCAGGACAGTCGCCGGAAGAGGACGTTCGACACGATGCCATTTCGTCGCGACAACCCTCGGTCCGTAGGTCGACTTGAGCAGCTGGGCGCGCGGGCATGTCAGATCGTGGATCTCGACGCGGTTGTCGTCGTTGATGAATCCCATGACGTCATCGCCCGGAATAGGATGGCAGCAGGGAGAGAAGACAAAGTTCTGCATCTCCCCGTCGAGATTCAGCTCATAGATCTCCTTGGGGTTGACCGGTGGAGGCGGAGGCGTCGGAAGCGCTTTCGGGGTCGCTGAGCGGCCGGTCCCGATACGGAAGATCTTTTTCAGCAGTCCGGGCGATGTTTTCGGCGAATCCTTAAGGATATATCCGTCGAGGGTGATCTCCTCCGAACCAAGCTTGAGATAGAGTGTGTCGCGCGTCGAGATGTGGAAATAGCGCATGATCTTGGTCAGCACCTCGTTCGATTCCTTCACCTGCCCTTCGGCAAGGAAGTCGGCGAGAATCCGGCGGCCGCGCTCGATGACCGGAGCCTGCTCGCGCCGAAGAGCCGCACGCAGACGCGTACGCGCCTTGGCCGTCGCGAGAAACTCCTCCCACTCCGGCTTCGGACGGGCACTGTTGGAGGTCAGCACCTCGACCTGGTCGCCGCTCTGGAGCTGATGCGAGAGAGGAACAAGCTTATGGTTGACCTTACCGGCGATGCAATGGTTGCCCAGCTCGGAATGGAGCGCATAGGCAAGGTCGAGGACGGTCGAATGCTGCGGCAGGGTGACGAGCTCGCCCTTCGGGGTGAACACGACGATTTCGGCAGAGAAGAGGTTGAGCTTGAGCGTATCGAGAAAATCGACGGCTGTCGGGTTGGGGTCTTCGAGAATATCCTTGATTGTACGCAGCCAGACGGTCAGTTCCGACTCTTCGTCGCCGCGCCCGATCTTGTATTTCCAGTGGGCCGCAAAGCCCTTTTCAGCGATTTCGTCCATTCGCTTCGAACGGATCTGCACCTCGATCCAGTTGCCGTCCGGCCCCATGACGGTCAGATGGAGTGCCTGATAGCCGTTGGCCTTCGGAACACTGATCCAGTCGCGGGTGCGTTCCGGATGAAGACAATAGAGGTCAGTGATTGCGGAATAGATCTCCCAGCAGATTGTCTTCTCGCGGGAAACGTCAGGGCAATCGAAGATTATCCTCATGGCATAGAGATCGTAGACCTCCTCGAAAGGGACATGCTTCTTCTCCATCTTGCGCCATATCGAATAGACCGATTTGACACGGGCCTTCGCCTCATAGCTGACGCCAAGACCGTCGAGACGCTCGAGAATCGGACCTGAAAAGTCGGTGTAGACGGCCTGTCGCTTCGACTCCGACGATCTGATCTTAGCTTCGATCGCCGCATAGATGCCCGGATGCTCATAGCGGAAACTGAGGTCCTCGAGTTCGGTCTTGATCGGGAAGAGCCCGAGACGGTGGGCCAGCGGCGCATAGATATAGAGGGTCTCGCCCGCGATCTTATATTGCTTGCCGGGAGGCATCGAACTGAGGGTGCGCATGTTGTGGAGACGGTCGGCCATCTTGATGAGCACAACGCGTATATCCTCGCTCATCGTCAGCAGAAGTTTGCGGAAATTTTCAGCCTGCGCCGAGGCCTTGTCGCCGAAGATTCCGCCAGAAATCTTTGTCAGACCGCTGACAAGACCGGCGATCTTCGGTCCGAACTGCTGGGAAATGTCCTCGACGGTGTATTCCGTGTCTTCCACGACATCATGCAGCAGGGCCGCGCAGATCGAAGTCGACCCGAGGCCGATCTCCTGCGATGTGATCTGCGCCACGGCTATCGGGTGGAGAATATATGGCTCGCCCGAACGGCGGCGGATCCCCTTGTGGGCCATCTTCGCAAACCTGAACGCACGCTCGATTATCTCCACCCTTTTTCGGTGGGGACTCGCGAGGTAGCCGCTGATAAGCTTTTCAAACTCTTTGTCGATCAGACGATCTTCCTCTTCCGGCGTAAGGTTCGGATGACAGGTCATTGCAGGTTATTTTTACAAACTTAGTAAAAAACAATGAAACTCCCGCAATAAAATGTTATATTTGTCGGCAAACTTTAATTTTTGACCAATCAATCACGCTATATTCCATCATGGCACGATACGATTTTGATAGAATTATCAACCGCTGCGGAACGCAGTGCATCAAGTACGACAACCTGTGTCAGACCTTCGGCGAAGGCGATCTGTTTCCTATGTGGATCGCCGACATGGACTTCGCTGTATGCCCTGAAGTCACCGCCGCGCTGCGCGACCGTCTGACCCACGACATCTTCGGCTACACATGTCCCGCCGACAGCTACTGGAACTCAATCATCGACTGGGCCCGTAACCGCCACGGACTCGAAATCAGAAGGGAGGAACTCGCCTTTGTCCCCGGCATCGTCAGAGGAATCGCCTTCGCCATCAATTTCTTCACCCGCGAGGGCGACGGAATCGTCATCCAGCCCCCTGTCTACCACCCGTTCAGAATCGTCCCCGAAGGCAACGGACGGACCGTGATCGACAATCCGCTGATCGAAAACACCTGCGGCTCCGGAAGCTGCTACCGCATGGACCTCGAGGGTCTCGAAGAGATTTTCCGCACCCGACGACCCGCCATGATGATCCTCTGCAATCCTCACAATCCGGCCGGAATCCAATGGGATGCCGAAACGCTCGCAAGCGTCGCAAGACTTGCAAAGAAATATGGCGTCATCGTGATTTCCGACGAGATCCACGGCGACCTCATGCTCGGCAACCGCCGCCACATCCCCTTCCTCAGCTCATGTCCGGAAGCTGCCGAAGTAGGAATCACATTCGCCGCTCCGTCGAAAACATTCAACATCGCCGGCCTTGAAAGCTCATGGATGGTCGTGCGCAACCCGAAACTGCGCGAACCGTTCTACAAATGGATGGAAGTCAATGAGTTTTCATCACCCTCGTTCATGGCCTGGATGGCTGCGGAAGCCGCCTACACCCACGGTGCCGAATGGCTCGACGAGGCTCTCGCATATCTCGAGGAAAATGTCGCCGAGGTCGAACGTTTCTGCAGCGAGAAAATGCCGGCACTCAGACCGATACGCCCTGAAGCGTCATTCCTTGTCTGGCTCGACTGCCGTCAGCTCGGACTCTCCCAAAACGAACTGGAGGAGCTGTTTCTGAAAAAAGCCCGTCTGGCTCTCAACAGCGGAACAATGTTCGGCAAAGGAGGAGAGGGCTTCATGCGCCTCAACATAGGATTGCCCCGCAAACGGCTCACCGAAGCTCTCGAAAAGCTTCGGCAAGCGCTTGAGGAATAATTTTCACGTGGCGACCGGGCGTCAGGGCATGTCCGGGCTGAACATAGGATCCCATGCCGGAAGAACCGTTGGCTTCTGTTTCAGCACGTCGAGCACTTCGGCGGGAACATACTTGCGGTTCACGACAAGACGGAACATATATTCATCCATCCACCGGTCGGTGATGACAAGGTGGCCGTCGTTCGCACCCGGACCCCAGCTGTTTTCGACGAGCCAGCGACGCGGAGTGCCCTCTGCATCGAGATCCACGCCGACAAGAGTCATCGCATGGGAAGATGCCGATGCATAGGTCCGGATACGGTCGGCCTTGTCCATTGAGAACGAAGTTCCGAGCAACGATTCATAATCGTAGTTGTCGAGATCAAGCAGTCCGCGGTCACGGTCGAAGAATTTGCCGACGTCGCAGGAAAAATACATCATTGTGCTGTCTTTGATCGAGCTGATGGCTACCTTCTTGATCTCTTCCATCGGAAGATTGATGTAGGTCCAGTTCTGACCGTCGAAACTGTGGCGGTCGAGATCGATTTCATAGAGAGCATGATAGGGCCGCGTCGGATCATTCATGAGCATGACATAGTCGGCCTTGAGGTCATTGCCGGCATACTGACGGTAGAATTCCTGCGGAGTGTAGGTGCGGGTGTCTATGACATTGCCCTTTGAGTCGCGGCGGGTCCACTCGAACGTTTCGGGCGGAGTTCCGATCGTCAGCGCCAGTATGCGGTAGATTTCGCCGAGCATCCGCTCGGTTTCGGCTTCAATGGCTTTTTTAGACGCCTTCGACTCAGCCATTTGACGCAGGCTCAGCCCGTCTTCGCGGAGTTTGAGCGAGAGAAGCTGACGCAGACGAGATGTATTGTTAGCACTGAAGGATTCCTCCATGACCTCTGCCGGAACGATGCCATATTTCATGATATTGTCGCTCAGGCCGGTATACTGACCGCCATCACTCAGCGGATTCTGGAAAAGCCACTGGACGCGGCGGTTGTCCATCGGGTCTGATGAAGTTTCGATGACCGCGCGCAGAAAGAGATTGGCCTTTTCAAGCTGATCATAGAAAAAGTTATAGCTCTGGGAAAGTTTCAGCTCAGGTAGGTCATGTTCGGCCATCATCTGAGAGCGAAGCACATTGAGCCCGGTGAAAAGCCAGCAGCGACCCGACGATTTCTGATCGGTTATGCCACGGCTCTTGACACGGTGGCTCATCTCGGCCGAAGTGGCCGCACGTCCGTTGGCATTGGTTGCGATCTTGTCGATCGAAGTGGCAGCCATCGCATTGCGCAATGCACGGTCGGAAGGGGTGTTTTCATACGTCGAACGGAGTCGCCCGAGCATTTCGGAACTGATTCCGCCGCTGACAGCAGCAAAACCTGCAAACGAGACAGAGACTGCCGCAGCAAAAGAAACAAGGAGTCGGTTCATTGATCTTACAGTTTATTTGATTGGTTGATTACTTTTCACAAAGTTAATCAATCCGGCCGTCACTGCAAAACCGTCAGGAACTGAGCGGTCAGACCTCCTCGTCGATCGAATAGTTCAGGAAGTCGCAGAAGGGCTTCAGAGCATGAAAACGGCGAGCCGTCTCCTCGGGCCATTCAGCCGAAAGGAAATAATCCTCCGACAGCGGCGAAAAAAGACCATAGTTGGTCATTCTCAAATAGAAAGCCTGCGGATGATCGCGGTCCCATCCCTTCGGGATTGTCTTGAGCATCGAACTGCACCAATGCGGAAAAGCCTCCTTCAACGCACTGTCATTGAGAATCGCCTCCCACTCCTCGATATTATCGACGATGGCGCGGCGCAACTTGTTGAGAACCGGCCGTTCCATACACCACAGGCCGCCGTAGAGGCCCGACCGGTGCGACTCGAACGGGCTTAGTTCAAGATAATAGCCTGCGCGGTCCGACTTACGCCCATATGGCGAGAACGCCGCTGAAAAATAGGTCTTGTAGGGCGATTTGTCCGCACTGAAGCGGGTGTCACGATAGATTCGGTAAACCGCCGTCCGGCCCGACTGTGAAGCCATTCCCGGTTCCCACAGGGTCATAGCCCCGATCACACGGTCAAGATCCGCCAGCCACTCCTGCCGCAGATCATCGTATTCAGCCTTATGGGCCTGAAACCAGACGCGGTCGTTGTTCTGTCCGAGCTGACGGAGAAATTCAAAAAGTCGCGGAATGTAACTCATAGGGATAATGTCGGGAGGTATGCTTTTACTCGATCATAGATCTTCCCACTCGGCATCCGTGATGCGCTCACGGAAATAACGCGAGTTCTGTCCGGAGGCAGAAGACTGCTTTGAGGAAGTTGCTTCCGCGGTTTCGTCCGCGGCGACATCTTCCCATTCGACATATTCGCCTTCGTTGGGATTGACGATTTTAGATTTGCGGCTGCGCGGCGCCGACCATCCGCCGGGGCGCGAAGCGGCCTGCGCCTGTTCGGCAGCACGGCGGGCGCTATTGATTGTTTCTTTGTAGGCGCGGCGCATTCGATAGACCGCCCAGGCTCCTTTACACAGGGGCCACACGACAAAGACAATTAACAGTATGAGAAGAAATTCAAAAAACATGTAATTAAGGAGACTCGGTGAGGTGTGTTGGAAATTTTGTAGTCAGAGGAGAATGCCGCCGGCACAAGACCTCCGGCCGTAAACGCCTCCGCTTTCCCTTGACAGGGATCGGTTTCGGAGAGCGGCCGGCAGCGTCAGAGACCCTTCTCAGGCCTCTTTACGACCGACGAGAGAAAGAAGCATGTAGAACACGATTGTCCATCCAAGACCGCAGACGCCGTCGGTTATGACAAAGAGGATTGCCGCAAGAATCAGCATATAGCGGCGGAAGTTTTCCTGAAACGCAAAATTCTTGAATTTCAGCGAAAACATTCTGAGGCTGCTGACCATCATCAGCGACATCAGAATAATAACAGCAGCGACCGCAAAGTTGTTGAACGCTTCTGTCCGGTGGAGCCATCCGACAAGACCGATCCAGAAAATCGCACATGCCGGAATCGGCAGGCCGATGAAAGAGGTTGTCTGACGCGTATCGATGTTGAATTTGGCCAGACGGAGAGCACCCATGACGGGTATGAACAGCGCAATGAATGCCCAGGGAGAGATCTCATAGGCCGACCCTGTATTGAAATAATTGATCGTGTTAAAGAGTATCAGCGACGGTGCGAGCCCGAAGCTGACCAGATCGGAAAGGGAGTCAAGCTCTTTTCCGAGATCGGAATAGGCATGGAGAAGCCGCGCTGAAGCTCCGTCACAGAAATCGAAAACAGCCGCCAGTCCGATGAACACGAATGCCCACTGGTAGCCGAACAGCGATCCGAAAGAATCATTGTAGTGGAACGCGAAGATACAGGCGATCGCTCCTGAAATGAGATTGAGCGAGGTGATCGTATTCGGAATGGAGTTGATTATGCGTCTGAGCATGGCTATCGGATGTGTTTGGGGGCGAGACGGGCCACTTCAGTGATGCCTCCGATGGTCTTGTCGCCTATTTTCACGAAGATTTCAGTGTCGAGCGGGAGATAGATGTCCACACGCGAACCGAATTTGATGAAGCCCATGTGGTCTTCTATGTTGGCGTCCTCTCCGGGCTGTGCGTAAGTCACAATTCGCCGCGCTACTGCTCCGGCGATCTGCCGCACGAGAATCCGGCGCCCGTCGTGGGTGCGGATAACGACTGTCGACCGTTCGTTTTCAGTGCTTGATTTCGGCAGATAGGCCGACAGGAAGCGTCCGGCATGATGACGGACAAGTTCGACAACACCGTCGACCGGAAACCAGTTGGCATGGACATTGAACACCGTCATGAACACCGACAGCTGAATGACATCGCATTTCAGCACCTCAGGTTCGTAGGTACGCTCGAGCGCCACCACTTTTCCGTCGACCGACGAAACGACAACTCTGTCGCGGTTGCCGGAAAATGATCTGCGGGGCGAACGGAAAAAGTTCAGCACAAGAAAATAGAGAACCGCCGAAAGAGATGTAAATATGACAGGAATGGCCTCCGGGCGCATGAACAGCCACGCCAAGCCATTGATCACAACCAATATACATGCTAATATAACCAGAATATTGGTTCCCTCTCTATGTATTTTCACTCTCATCTTCGGATGGAAAACCTCTAAGTTTATGCAAAAATACAAGATTTTTTTCAATTCGCGGCTATTTCAACCGCGAATTGAACGATTTTTGCGCCACAACAGGTCTTATTTTCTACTTTTTTACAGAAGTTTTCCGCTTCTTGCCGGAGACGGACTCCGGTGAGGATGCCGCAGCGGTCTTTCTTGCAGGTGATTTTCGGGGCTTACGCTCCGGAACGCGGCGCAGCACCTGAGCCGAACGGGCCGGCAGATAGAGGCGCAGCCATTCGACGCCGTGAGGAGCATAGAGCGGGTCGCTGAGCGTCAGATGGGCCACATCGACAGCCACATTGCCGTAGCCGCCGAACGCGGGATCGTCAGTCGTCAGGACTACCTCATATTTTCCGGGCTGGGCAAGAATGCCATAATCGGCAAACGATTTCATCGGATTGAAATTAAACACAAACACGAGATCGCCACGGCTGTAGGCCAGAATCTGGTCGTCGTCTTTCTCCCACAGCTTCCGGACCGGCAGAGACTGGAAATTATAGACACTCGAGATCAGGCTGATCATCGAATTGTCGAACGCATTGAGCAATCTGTATTTAAGATCTTCGCGATCAACGAGACTCCACTGACGGCGGGCATACTTATAGCTCCACCCGTTGCCTTCGCGCGGGAAGTCGATCCATTCGGGATGTCCGAATTCATTGCCCATGAAGTTGAGATAGCCGCCGTTTATAGTCGAAGCTGTCACAAGACGTATCATTTTATGGAGGGCCATGCCGCGACCGACTGTCATATCATCGTCATCGAGACTCATGTGCCAGTACATCTTCTCGTCGATCAGACGGAAAATGACGGTTTTGTCGCCGACAAGCGCCTGATCGTGGCTTTCGACATAGGAAATTGTCTTTTCGTCTGAACGCCGGTTGGTCAGCTCCCAGAAAATCGAGGTGGGATGCCAGTCCTCATCCTTTTTCTCTTTAAGAGTCTTGATCCAGTAGTCGGGAATGCCCATTGCCATACGGTAGTCGAAGCCGATTCCGCCATCCTTGACAGGCACTGCGAGACCGGGCATGCCGCTCATCTCCTCGGCAATTGTGATCGCATGGGGGTTGACGGTATGGATCAGCATATTGGCCAGCGAGAGATACGTGATTGCCGATGTGTCTTCATTTCCGTCATAGTAGTCATCGTAGCCGTTAAAGGCCTGACCGAGACCATGACTGTAGTAGAGCATCGAGGTGACGCCGTCGAATCGGAAGCCGTCGAATCGGAATTCCTCAAGCCAGTATTTGCAATTGGACAGCAGGAAATGGAGCACTTCGTTCTTCCCATAGTCGAAGCAGAGCGAATCCCACGCCGGATGTTCACGACGTCCGTCGCCATAGAAATACTGGTCGTAGCTGCCGTCAAGACGTCCGAGGCCCTCGGCTTCGTTCTTGACAGCGTGGGAATGCACGATATCCATGATCACAGCAATGCCGAGCGCGTGCGCCTCATCGACAAGATGTTTCAGCTCCTCAGCAGTACCGAAACGCGACGAGGGAGCAAAAAAGTTTGAAACATGGTAGCCGAACGACCCATAGTAGGGGTGTTCCTGGATGGCCATGATCTGAATCGCATTGTAACCGTCGGCGGCAATGCGCGGGAGCACTTTTTCGCGGAATTCATCATAGGTTCCGACGTCTTCACGGTCCTGCGCCATTCCGATGTGGCATTCATAGATCAGCAGGGGCTTGACATCGGGCTTGAAATTCTCGACACGCCACTTATAAGGCTCTTCTGGAGCCCAGACCTGTGCGGAGAAGAGACAGGTCGTCGGATCCTGCACTACGCGGGTTGCGTAGGCGGGAATGCGCTCACCTTCGCCTCCGGGCCATTTCACAACCATCTTATAGTGGTCGCCATGATGGATTGCCGTGGCAGGCAGCTTCACTTCCCACACTCCCGAACCGGGAAGACGGTAAAGCTCATAGCGGGCCATGCAGTGCCAGTCGGAGAAGTCCCCGATAAGGGTTATGGATGTAGCGTTGGGCGCCCATTCGCGGAACACCCACGATCCGTCGGCCTGACGGTGGAGTCCGAAATAATTGTGGGCGTTGGCAAACTCGCTGAGCTGACCTTTGGTGCCGGCGAGTTCTTTCAGTTTGCGGCGCACATCTTCGTGACGGCCCACGATGGCGTCAGCATAAGGTTCAAGCCAGGGATCATTCTTTATCAGGGGGAGACGTGAGGGAGATTTCTTTGTTTTGGCCATGGTTTCGAAATGTTTGTTAGAGGAGAACTGGTTAAGTTGGAATGAAACTGTCGTTTCGTTCGCAAACTTAATAAAAAACATTCGGGTTGCCAACGATTAGCAGTTAAAATCCTCTCTTTAGGCCAATAAAAAATGTTATGCGAGATTTCTGATCAGAATCCGGCGCATCCGGTCCGGCTCTGTTCCGCGGCGCGAGGCGTAGTCGGCAAGCTGATCGTCGGCAATCTGTCCGACCATGAAATACCGTGCGTCGGGATTGGCTATGTACAGTCCTGTGACTGTCGAAGCCGGCGTCATGGCCCCATTTTCCGTCATCGTGATTCCGAGACGCTCGAGCGGCAACAGACCGCATAACTCAAGATTGAGAGTCTGATCGGGTAGCATCGGATAGCCCATTGCGGGACGGATGCCCCGATATGCTCCTCCGAAAATCTCACGCGGCGTCAACGACTCGTTCGGAGAATATCCCCAGATATCGCGTCGCACAAGCCAGTGGAGATACTCCGAGGCGGCCTCGGCAAAGCGGTCGGCAAGCGTGCGGGTCAGTATGTTCCGATAGGGATCATCTGCCGCCTCACTGATGGCGCGGCGCAGGACGCTGCCGGTTGTCACAGCAAAAACACCGACATGATCACCTTCGGCGGCAACGTAATCGGCCACGGAAAGACAATGGCCGCTTTCGCCAGGATGCTGCTGACGCAACACCGGGATAGTCGCCGGACCGACCGTAAGCGTATCGTCCGTGGCTGAAGCCGGATAGATTGCAACAGCTCCCGAAACCACCGGACCGCCGTCACTCTTCAGAGCTGCGATCAGATCAAGCGCGTCGTCATAGAGCCGCAGCGCTTCGCGTGCCTTCTCCGGACTCCCGCCATGACGGAGCGCCCATTCTTCCCGACAGGCCCGGTCTGAACAGTGGGGCGCATCGCAATCGAGTTTCCATGCATGGAAAAACGGACGCCAGTTGATCAGACCGACAACGTCGTCAACCGGCAGCGACTCGAGAATCCGCACCTCAGATACTCTCGGGACCGGAGCCGGCGCCTGTTTGGCGTTACGGCGCTCTGTGGCCTCTTCGAGAGAAAGCAGCGAAGGACGGCTGTGAGCTGCAACGATTACAGAATAGTCCTCGCGCAGCTTCTCGACGAATTCGCCTCGCTGGGAATCGCTGAGCAGACGCGACGCGATCAGCGGTGTCTGAGCGGCATCCGTGGCATGCACGACCACAGAATCTGTCACCGGCGCAATTTTCAACGCTGTATGGATCTTCGACGTCGTCGCGCCACCGACAATAATCGGAATGTCGAGTCCGGCCCGGGACAGAGCGTCGGCCACATTGACCATTTCGCCGAGCGACGGAGTGATAAGCCCTGAAAGACAGATGACATCCGGCCTCTCCGTCCGCGCCTGCTCCACAATAGTCTCCGCCGGGACCATCACTCCGAGATCAACGACCTCAAAGTTGTTGCATTCGAGCACGATGCTGACAATATTTTTCCCGATGTCGTGGACATCGCCTTTGACTGTGGCAAACAGGACTTTGCCGGCACGGGCCGCACGATTGCCGCTGCTCTGGGCCTCGATTTCCGGCCGAAGGATCTCGACGGCCCTCTTCATCGCACGGGAAGCCTTGACCACCTGCGGCAGAAACATCTTCCCTTCACCGAAACGTCGGCCGACCTCCTCGATACCCGCCATCAGCGGACCTTCGACGATTCCGACGGCTTTTGCTCCGCCGCCGAGAGCTTCGGCGATATCGGCGTCGAGATGATCACACACACCTCTGATCACAGCGTCGGTCAGACGCCTGTCAACAGGGATCTGACTCCGGTCGGCCGAATCCGACGCGTCGGCCGTCGCCACACTGAGACTCTCCATCGCATAGTTGCCAAGTGAGCCAGCCGCATCATGGTCGCCACGGATAATGAGGTCCTCGATCATTGTCCGCAGGTCGGCCGGAATATCGTCATAGACGACTGATGTGTTCGGGTTTACGATGGCCATATCCAGCCCCGCGCGCGACGCATGGTAGAGGAAAACAGCATGCATTGCCTCGCGCAACGGATTGTTGCCGCGAAACGAGAAGGAGAGATTGCTCACTCCCCCGCTCACTTTCGCTCCGGGCAGATTCGACTTGATCCATGACGTCGCCCGGATGAAATCGCGCCCGTAGAAATCATGTTCGGAGATGCCGGTCGCTACTGCCATTATGTTCGGATCAAAGATGATGTCCGACGGCGCCACACCGACCACCTGCGTCAGCAGCCGGTAGGCACGGCCGCATATCTCGATCTTCCGCTCATAAGTGTCGGCCTGACCCTATAAATCGAAGACCATAACGACCATCGCGGCC
>JAIDJZ010000046.1 GCA_029051965.1 Paramuribaculum sp.
ATTCCCGAAAGCACTTTGGGGCTCATCAGGTTTACTTCGTAGAATGCCATGAAGTCGGGGAATGTCGCCTCATGTATGGGCACTGCGCGGTCGCCGATCTGAATCATTGTTTCGCCAAGTCGGGCGAGGCCGATACGGATCTCTTCGATATAGGAAGCGAGGAGGGCGAGGCCGGTCAATGCGGCCGAACCGATGGCGAATCCTTTTCCGGTTGCTGCGGTTGTGTTGCCGAGTGAATCAAGCGCGTCAGTGCGGCGACGCACCTGCTCTCCTAGCCCACTCATTTCGGCGTTTCCGCCGGCATTGTCGGCAATCGGACCGTAGGCATCGGTCGCAAGAGTTATTCCCAGCGTCGAGAGCATTCCGACGGCTGCAATTCCAATGCCGTAGAGTCCCATGCCGACATTTGCGAAATCGAAGCCGGAAGCAAACCAGTAGGATAGAATTATGCCGACTACCACTGCGATTACAGGAACTGCTGTCGAGATCATTCCGAGACCGACACCGGAGATTATAACGGTTGCCGGCCCTGTCTGACCGCTTTCGGCAAGTTTCTGAGTCGGTTTATAGGACTGAGAGGTGTAATACTCCGTGGCACGGCCGATAACGATGCCTACAAGCAGACCTATGACAACCGAACAACCGATCAATGCCCAGTTGTCGAGCTGCAGAAGCCACAGGATCAAGAACGTGGCTCCGACAATCAGTATCGAGCTGAGATTTGTTCCCAGTGCAAGCGAGTTGAGGAGGTCTTTCATTGTGGCGTCCTCTTTTGTCCTTACGCAGAATATTCCGACAATCGACAGAAGAATTCCGACAGCCGCAATCAGCATCGGAGCCATCACGGCTTTCAGCTGCATGACCGGATCGCCTTTAAGCAGATAGGCTGCCGCACCGAGTGCTGCCGTCGCAAGTATCGATCCGCAATAGGATTCATAAAGGTCCGCACCCATGCCGGCAACGTCGCCGACGTTATCGCCTACGTTATCGGCTATTGTGGCAGGGTTGCGCGGATCATCCTCGGGGATGCCGGCTTCGACCTTTCCGACAAGGTCAGCTCCGACGTCGGCGGCTTTGGTGTAGATACCGCCTCCGACACGTGCAAAAAGCGCCTGTGTGCTCGCACCCATGCCGAAGGTGAGCATCGTCGTCGTGATCATACACATTTTTTCAAGTTCAGAGGCGTTGTCGACACAGGACTGGAGAATCACATACCAGAACGAAATGTCGAACAACCCGAGTCCGACAACAACAAGCCCCATCACTGCTCCCGATCGGAAAGCGACGCGCAGTCCTTTGTTGAGCGACTCGCGCGCAGCGTTGGCCGTACGGGCCGACGCATGTGTCGCCGTCTTCATGCCTAAGAATCCTGCAAGACCGCTGAAGAATCCGCCGGTCAGAAACGCCACAGGCACCCAGACATTCTGAAGTCCGAAGCCGTAGGCCATTACCGAAAACAGAACCACAAGTGCCAGAAAGACCAATGAGACAATTTTGTACTGCTGACGAAGATAAGACATGGCGCCCTTACGCACATACGATGCGATTTTCGCCATCTGCGGAGTTCCTTCACTCTCTTTTTTCATCTGACGGTAGAAAAACCAGGCCAGAATCAAGGCAATGACCGAAGAGATCGGCACAAGCCAAAACAAATCTTTTTCCATGGGTTGAATTTTGGTTATAAATTTAAATCATAGACAATCCGTCGTCTTCTGCAACCGTAAGCCGGCTACCGGACAAGCGTATTATCGCTAACAAAGGTAGGGAATTTTGTTCAATTCTTAAAAAAACGCTGCGACAATTTCATGATGAAACAGCCGCAGCGTAGCAATTATTCTTTCTAACACGGATCTACCCGAACATCTTCATAACAGCGGAAAACTTCTCACGAATCCGGTCGTTGCAGAGATTCCCAATCGAGCCTTCGTGAACGTGTTCGACAGTGCGGGTCGGGATGTATTCCCCATGCTGAACCTGCATTCCGACAGTCCGATAGGCCTCTCTGAAAGGAACTCCGGAGAGCGTCAGGCGATTGACATCCTCGACCGTGAAAAGATAGTCATAGCGCGGATCGGAAAGGATTTCTTCGTTGACGCGTATGTGTCCGAGCATAAACGTGCACATGTCAAGACACTCGATGAGTTCGGTTGTGGCCGGGAAGATGATATCTTTAAGCAACTGGAGATCGCGGTTGTAGCCAAGCGGCAGATTTGCAGTCAACAGGGCGATCTCGTTAGAGACAGACTGCAGACGGTTGCATTTTCCTCTCATGATCTCGAACACATCCGGATTCTTCTTGTGAGGCATTATGCTCGACCCGGTCGTAAACTCGTCGGGAAACGATACAAACCCGAAATTCTGACACATGAACATGCAGACATCCATTGCTAAATGTCCGAGAGTCGAGGCGATGGCATTAATGGCCATTGAAGCCGCACGTTCGGTCTTCCCACGGCTCATCTGGGCGGCAACGACATTATAGTGCATCGTTGAGAAACCGAGTTCACGTGTTGTCATTTCCCGGTTGAGAGGAAACGACGATCCGTAACCTGCAGCCGATCCAAGCGGATTCTGGTCAGCGATGCGATAGGCAGCCGACAGGATCTGCATATCATCGACGAGACTCTCGGCATAGGCACCGAACCACAGGCCAAACGATGACGGCATCGCGACCTGCAGGTGGGTATAACCCGGCATCAGCACATCCTTATAACGGTCGCTCAGTGTCTGCAATGAATCAAACAGGCGTCCGACAGAAGCTGCAATGGTCTTCAGTTCGTCTCTCATGAAGAGTTTGAGATCAACGAGGACCTGATCGTTTCGCGAACGTCCCGAATGGATTTTTTTGCCAATATCGCCAAGTCGCTCCGTGAGCATGAATTCGACCTGCGAATGCACATCCTCAATTCCGGGAGCGATCTCGAACCCGCCGTTTTCGATCACCTCAGCGATCCGTTCGAGTTCTTTCGTCAGCAGATCGAGTTCGTCAGCTGTGAGAAGACCAATACTTTCAAGCATCTTAATGTGGGCAAGCGAACCTTGCACATCATAGCGCGCCAGGCGAAGATCAAGTTCACGGTCATTGCCGACTGTAAACTGTTCGATCATCTTGTCCGGTTCGAAATCTTTGCTCCAGAGTTTGCTCGGTTTCATAATCAAAATATCTGAGAGAGATTGTTTATAAAATTTTCATATTTCAAAATCGCGCTTTCGATTTCGTCGACCATGACGAACTCGTCGGCGCTGTGGCTGCGCTGCGACTTTCCAGGCCCCATCTTAAGCGAAGGGAATGCAGACATCTGCGACATGTCGGAAGTCGTCGGCGACACAAACGGCTTTCCGCCTATCATCTCAGCAGCCCTCACCAGCGGATGGGAACTGTCGATGACCGAGGCTCTGACGCGTGTCGAACGTGGAGTCAGCGACGAGTGTTTCACTACCTTTCGGAGCAATTCAACAGTTTCCTCGTTGGAATAAGCGTCAGTCGTGCGCACATCAACAACCCACCGGCATTCCGCCGGAACTACATTATGCTGCTGTCCGGCCTGAATCATCGTGACCTGCAATCCGACCGGTCCAAGAATACGGCTCTCGGCTGGGAAGCGGAAGTTGCGCAGTGAATCGATATCCTCAATGGCTTTATAAAGAGCATTCACGCCTTCACCACGCGCAGCATGTCCGCTTTCGCCCAAACTCAGACAGTCCAGCACAACAAGGCCGCGCTCCGCCACAGCAGGCTGCATCTCAGTAGGCTCTCCGACAAGAGCCATCGAGATCCCAATGCCACTGTCTTCAAGATGAGGCAGGAATGCGCGCATCCCGTTTTCGCCTGTCACTTCCTCCTCAGCCGTAATGGCAAGCAGAAGATTGAACGGCAGTTTGCGGCCGTAGAATCTTTCAAATGCCGCCATAAGCGCGACCACAGAAGCTCCGGCGTCGTTACTTCCGAGCCCATAGAGACGTCCATCGGAAATCTCCGGCAAAAAAGGATCCCGGGTATATGCACCGGAAGGCTTCACCGTATCGTGGTGAGAATTCAGAAGCAAAGTCGGTCTGGCCGGATCAAACGATGGCTGAACAGCCCACACATTATTACGAAAACGTCGCGGCGAGAAGCCGAGCGACTCCATCGTCGAGAATAGCAGACCGGCTGTCGCTTCTTCGCTGCGGGAAAACGACGGCAGCGCAATCATTTGCTGTAACAGACCGACAGGATTCATTTTCTGATAGTTGTGCCGGCAGCACCATTCAGCAGATCTTCCGACGATTTGATAGTCACAGATTTCACACCAAGTCCGATCGCAGCAAACGCATTGTCGATTTTCGGAATCATTCCGCCGGTTATCACTCCGTCATTTCTCATCGCGGCATAACTTGCGGGGGTTATCTCGGATATAACCGAACCGTCGTCATCAGCATCCGCCAGGACACCGGGTTTCTCGAAACAATAGACCAGTTCGACAGGCATGATTCTCGCGGCCGCACACGCGACAGACGATGCGATCGTATCCGCATTGCAATTGAGCAGCTGACCGTTTCCGTCATGAGTAATGGCACAGCAGACAGGGGTCAGATCTCTCGACTACAATCCGGCGATTTAGTTTTCATTGACAACATCCA
>JAIDJZ010000047.1 GCA_029051965.1 Paramuribaculum sp.
GTTTATATTTGCGAATTCATTATTTGGGACTTTAGGGTTAATGCAATAAATATCGTTACACACAAATCAATCATTGTTTTATGAAAAAAGTTTTAATTGCATCCGTTTTATCGTTCGGATGCATGAGTCAAGGGATGGCCGACGAGGCATCCGCTCCGGTAGTGGCCGGGGGGATGGAGTTTATCGACATGGGTACATCGGTGATGTGGGCGACGAAGCCTCTCGGCATCACGGAGAGCAGTCCTTACGGCAGTCTTTATCTGTGTGGCGCTCCTGAGGCCTACAGCACTCCGTCGGGTCTGCCGTCGAGCGGCGCAGAGCTGACGGAATGGGGAGGAGACCCGAAATATGACGCATCGACCGTGGCATGCGGTCATAATGTGCATACTCCTTCAAAGACTGAATTCGAGGAGCTTATGAAGGTCTGTACGGTCGAGTACAAATATGACTACAGCAAGATGCGTTATGTTGTGACTATCACATCCAAGGAGACGGGAAATGTGCTTCAGGCCACCGGCGCCGGATATATAACATTCGGAAACGACCACGGCTCTTCAGGCGAACTGTATTTTTACTCATCAACGATAAAGGGTGTGGATGACTACAATGTCCAGGGTTATTGTTTTTCGCCTCAGAAGGCCGTGCTGCAGGGCATTGAGAATGCTATGCTGCTGCAGAGCTATGCTGCGAGCAATGCTTATCAGATTCTGCCGGTGTATGATCCAAACCGGGATGTCAAAATTGAAAAGATAAAACTTAGTGCGGTCACGATGACGCTCGGCACGGGCGAAGAGTCGCAGCTCGGGGCAACCGTCGAGCCGGAGAACGCAACAAACAAGAAGGTCGAATGGACAACGTCGGATGAGTCTGTGGCAACTGTCGATGCCGACGGATTGGTTGAGGCTGTCGGTCAGGGTACCTGCGAGATCGTTGCGACAGCTGCTGACGGTTCGGGAGTCAGGGCGACATGTGCTATTTCTGTAGTGGCTCCTACGCCGGATATGGAATTTGTCGATCTTGGACTCAGTGTACTGTGGGGCAAATATGATCTCGGCGCAAGCTCAGTCTCAGAAAAAGGGGTTTATTATGCATGGGGAACGGTCGACAATGCCAACAACTATCTTGGCGCGACCGCAGAGGCGTACAATATGCAACCGGACGGCCCGTGTACGGGAGTGCTGCGTGATCCGGACGATCCGACGAAGCCCTATGACGTTGCGACCGAGCTGCTTGGAGGCGACTGGCGGACTCCCACGAAGGCCGAGTGGCAGGAGTTGGTCGACAACACTACTGTTACCAGAGAGACCGTGGATGGAGTGACGAGCGCATGCTTTACCTCTAAAATCAATGGGAACGCAGTCTTTATGGGCGGTTTCGGATACATTAGGGAAACAAGCGAGCAGCCGCAGATGAGCACCAGTGTTATCCGTCAGACCTCCGATGCGCCGAACAATCTGATATATGACACGAAATATGTCGTATTCCCTGCTGTGAGGGATATGGCTCGTTACTGCTACTGGCTCGTGCCTATCCGTCCGGTGTGCAGCAATCCGATGGCTGCGGTCGGAAGTGTTGCAGTCGACAAGAAATCGGACGGTCTATTTGATGTCTATGATGTCAGCGGCCGTTTTGCAGGGGGACGCCTGACTTACTCTGAAGCCCGCGAGTGTCTGCCTAAGGGGGTGTATATTTTTGTGGGATCAGACGGCCGCCATTATAAAGTGGCGTTCTGATCGTTGCGTTTAAGAAACTGTTTGCAAAACGAGGGCGCTGCCGTATGTGACAGCGCCCTCGTTTACGGTCGGTGAGCCGCAGGGTCATGGCCAGACTGCGGGATCATGCGGAGAAGTCGTGGAGCCGGGCAAGGTATTTGCCGATGATGTCAAATTCAAGATTGACGCGTGTCCCGACTTCGAAGGTGTGGAAGTTTGTGTGGTCGAAAGTGTAGGGGATGATTGCAACGCGGAATGAGTCGCGTTCGGAATCGCATACGGTCAGACTGACGCCGTTGACTGTCACAGATCCTTTTTCGACAGTCATGTAGCCTTTGGCGGCCATTTCGCGTGGGACGTCGTAGCGGAATTTGTAGTAGCGGCTTCCGTCGACCTCCTCGATCGATTCGCAGACGGCAGTGCAGTCGACATGTCCCTGTACGATGTGGCCGTCGAGGCGTCCGTTGAGGACCATGCTGCGCTCGAGGTTGACTTTCGAACCGTCGACGAGGTCGCCGAGGTTTGAGCGGTCGAGAGTCTCGCGGATGGCGGTAACGGTGTAGGAGGAGTCTTCGTGGATAGCCACTACGGTTAGGCAGACTCCGTTGTGGGCTACGGACTGGTCGATTTTCAATTCGTCCGCGAAGGAGCAACGGACGCGGATGTGACGGTTGCCGCCTTCGTCGGTCACGGCGATTACGGTGGCAGCTTCTTCAACTATACCTGAGAACATGGGTAAACGTTTTGGGTTAGTGGTTATGTTAATCGGAGGCCACAAAGTTAAGCAAAAGTTTTCAAATCCCCTCGTTAACTCTCTCAGTCGTTTTCGGGTCGCAGGCGGCGGACGGTCACACCGGTCTGCCACATTTCGCTCTCGCGCATGAGGCGCAGTTCTTCGTTGAGTTTCTCGCGATAGTCGGGGCGCGAGTTGGAGTCGATGGAGATCTGAGCTTCGGTTCCGTCTTCGACGCTTCTGTAGAGACGTTCGAGGACGGGCTTGACGGCGTCGTGGAAGGGGTCTTTCCAGTCGAGCGCGCCGCGTTGGGCTGTTGTGGAGCAGTTGGCATACATCCAGTCCATTCCTTTTGCGGCGAAGAGGGGCATGAGCGACTGGGTCAGTTCCTCGACGGTTTCGTTGAAGGCTTCGGAGGGGGTGTGGCCGTGTTCGCGGAGGACTTCATACTGAGCCTGGAAGAGTCCCTGGATTGCACCCATGAGCGATCCGCGCTCGCCTGTCAGGTCGCTGATGGCTTCGCGTCGGAAAGTTGTCTCGAAGAGATAGCCCGATCCGATGCCGATTCCGAGAGCGATTGTCCGTTCATAGGCGTGGCCTGTGAAGTCCTGTTCGATCGCGAAGCTTGAGTTTACGCCGCGGTTTTCGAGAAACATCGAGCGCAACGAGGCTCCGGAACCTTTCGGCGCGACCATGATCACGTCGATGTCGGCGGGTGGAACAACACCGGTGCGGTCGGCCCATGCGATTGCGAATCCGTGGCTGAAATAGAGGGCTTTGCCTTCGGTCAGCGAGGGTTTGATCGAGGGCCAGACTTCAAGGACTGCGGCGTCGGAAAGGAGACACATGACGATCGTGGCCCGACGTGCGGCCTCTTCGATCGGGAAGCGGGTCTCGCCGGGTATCCATCCGTCGGCGACGGCTTTGTCGTAGGTCTTGCCTGGGCGCTGTCCGACGATGACGTTGAAGCCGTTGTCGCG
>JAIDJZ010000048.1 GCA_029051965.1 Paramuribaculum sp.
TCCTTCCCTCCGCACCGGAATCGGCTAAAAAAATAAGCTCGCATATTGTATAAATTAAATTTGAACACTTACTTAGGTTTATTACCTTTAGAGCCGGTTCCCCAATATTTGTTAACGCTGGGGCGGTCAGCTGATCATGCTCCAGTCGATGGCTTTGTCGAAGAGAGTGTGCATTTAGCGGCAGAGGAGGCTGTTGTCGTGTGCGGATAGGGTCGGTTCGTTTTCGAGGATGTTTTCTGCTTCGTTGCGAGCGAGCTGGATGAGGCGTCCGTCGGTTGCTATGTTGGCGATGTTGAGGCTGAGGCTCATTCCGCTTTGCATAGTGCCTTCGATGTCGCCGGGGCCGCGGAGTCTGAGGTCGGCTTCGGCGACAACGAATCCGTCGGTTGTCGAGGTCATTATCGAGAGTCGTTTGCGTGTCGGTCCTGAGATTTCGGGGCGTGACATGAGAATGCAGTAGCTCTGTCCGTCGCCTCTGCCTACGCGTCCGCGGAGCTGGTGGAGCTGGGAGAGTCCGAAGCGTTCGGCATTTTCGATGACCATGATGGTGGCGTTCGGGACGTTTACCCCGACTTCGATCACGGTTGTTGCGACGAGTATGTCGGCCTGATGAGTTGCAAATCTGGTCATCTGGAGATCTTTTTCGGCTGGTTTCATTTTGCCGTGGACATATGCGACGCGGAAATCGCGGAATGTCTCGCAGATCTGTTCGTAGCCGTCTTCGAGGCTTTTGAGGTCGACTTTTTCGTTTTCTTTGATGAGCGGGTAGACGATGTAGACCTGGCGTCCCTGTTTGAGCTGCCGGGCGATCGACCGGTAGACATCAAGTCGGTTTTCTTCCATGCGCAGGAGTGTGGTCACGGGTTTTCTGCCAGGGGGGAGCTCGTCGATTACGGATACGTCGAGATCGCCGTAGAGAGTCATGGCGAGTGTCCGTGGGATCGGGGTGGCGGTCATCACGAGGATGTGTGGCGGCACATTATTTTTCTTCCACAGGCGTGCGCGCTGAGCCACACCGAACCGATGCTGTTCGTCGATGACGACAAATCCGAGTCGCGCGAATCTGACGTTGTCTTCGATTACGGCGTGGGTCCCTATTAATATATGGAGTGATCCGTCGGTCAGCTGTGAGTGGATGAGGTCGCGTGATTTTTTGGGGGTTGAACCGGTCAGCAGTTTGACATTGACTCCGATGCGGGCTGCGAGCTGCGAGATTGTCTCGAAGTGCTGGGTTGCGAGAATTTCGGTCGGGGCCATCAGGCAGGCCTGGCATCCGTTGTCGAGGGCGATCAGCATGCACATTAGGGCAACGAGTGTCTTTCCGGATCCGACGTCGCCCTGAAGGAGGCGGTTCATCTGGCGTCCGGAGTTCATGTCGCGCCGGATTTCGCGGATGACTCTTTTCTGAGCTCCGGTCAGCTCGAACGGTAGACACTGGGAGTAGAACGAGTTGAAGTAGTGGCCGATCTTAGTGAATGTGTGGCCTCCGAATCTGACAGAACGCCGGCGGGAGTAGCTGAGGATGTTGAGCTGGAGATAGAATAGTTCTTCGAATTTCAGTCGCTCGCGTGCTTTTATGAGCTGGTCGTTGTCGCGTGGGTTGTGGATTGCCAGAAGGGCGTCGCGCTTGCCGATCAGTCTGAGTCTGCCGCGCAGGTCAGCGGGAATGGGGTCGTCGACGTTCTTGAGGTGGAGGGAAAAGATGTTGCGGACAAGGGAGAAGAGAGTGCGGGATGTGATTCCGCGGTTGCGTAGTTTTTCGGTGAGGGGATAGACTCCGCGCAGTCCGATTGTCGATTCGACGTCTTCGGGCGAGTCTATTTCGGGGTGAACCATGCTCCATCGTCCGTTGTATTCGGCCGGTTTTCCGAAGATGACATATGGGTTTCCGATACGGATCTGTTCGCGTATCGCTTTTATTCTCTTGAACCAGACGACTTCCATTGTCGAGAGGCCGTCGGTGAAGAGTCCGACGAGTCTTGTTCGCGCGCCTTCGCCGAGGGTGTTGAGGCTGACGAAGCGTCCTTTGATCTGGACCATCGTCATGTCGGACCGGAGCGATGTGATCGCGTAGAACTGCGAGCGGTCGATGTAGTGGGACGGGAAGTGATAGAGGAGGTCATAGAGGGTCTTGATCCCAAGTTCCTCACCCAGAATCTTGGCGCGGGTCGGTCCGACGCCTTTGAGATACGTTATGTCGGTAGCTCTCAGTCGATCCATTGTAGCGGTTGGTTTCTCTCGCTGCTCTTATTGGTTTTCGCGCAGGTATAGTTCGGCGATGCGGATGTCGAGGGGACGTGTGATCTTGAGGGTTTTTTCCGATCCTTCAACGAGGGCGATGTCTGTGAAGCCGGCGTTTTCCATTACGGATGCGTCGTCGGTCATCAGCGGAGACCAGGGCAGTCGATAGGCTGATCTGAGATGAGCGGCGCAGAAGGCCTGAGGGGTCTGGACGGCGTGGAAACGAGAGCGGTCGACGGCTGTCGAGCCGCTGTCGGTCTGCATCCGCAGGGAGTCGATCATCGGCATGACCGGCAGCGCACCGTCGGCTCCGCGCCCGATTGCGTTGAGGAGGCGGAAGATGACATCGGCCTCTACGAGCGGTCGGGCTCCGTCGTGGACAAGGATTGTTTCGGTGTCGGGGTCGATTATTTCCAGTGCGTTGCGGACGCTTTCCCAACGAGTGGCGCCTCCGATGGCTGTCGTGGTGTAGCCGATGTTTTCGGTCCGGCTCATCTGCATCCAGAAGTCTTTGCGGTCGCTGGCGACGACAACGATGATGCGGGCGTGCGGGAGGGCTCTTCGGAAACGGCTGACGGCATGGATCAGTACCGGCCGGCCATCAAGCAGGCAGAACTGTTTGGGGAGTTCGGAGCCAAAGCGCGAGCCGCTGCCGGCGGCAACGATGATGACTGCGGTTTTTTCGGAGCTGGTTGTCATGGGTTGAGCAGGCGGTTGTAGGCTTTGGGGTCGGAAATGATCTGAAGAGCTTCGCGATAGACGGGGTTTCCGTCGTTGGCGATCCGGAAATAGGTCGACTGTTCGAAGAGGTCGCGGCCGATCAGGGCCTTGATGACTCTGCGGATTGTCGGCTCGGAAACGGCAAACTGCTCTTCATTGAGTTCGACGCCGTCGGTCTGCCCGGCTTTCTTAAGTCGGTCGATCATTTCGTCGCTGACGGAGAAGTCGGTGACGAAGCTGTTTTCGGTCGGGAACTGTTTTTTCAGCGCGTTGCGGTTTTGGTCGATGTAGGATGTCGCGAATTTGTAGACTGTGCCTTTGGCTACGAGGTCGCGGTAGTAGTCGCTGTAGGAGGTTGTGTCGATCGGGACGAAGCGGTCGGGCATGATTCCGCCACCGCCGTAGACCGGACGCATGTTGCGGACCGTGTAGTAGCGAAGCGAGTCGGGCAGATGAACGGAGTCGGCGCTTGAGAATTCGCCGTGTCGGTAGCGTTCGAGAATGTCGGAATAGTAGTCGTCGTCATCGGCGGAGTAGGGTTTCTGGATGCATCGTCCGGATGGGGTGTAGTAGCGGGCTACAGTCAGTCGGATCATCGAACCGTCGGGGAAGGGGAAGGGTCGCTGTACGAGTCCTTTTCCGAAGGAGCGTCGTCCGACGATGATTCCGCGGTCCTGGTCCTGTACGGCTCCTGCCAGAATCTCACTTGCAGAGGCGGAGTACTGGTTGACCATGACGACGAGGCGTCCGTCGGTGTATTTTCCGTTGGATGTTGTCGTGTACTGTGAGAGTCGGCTCTTGTCGCCTTTGGTGAAGACTACGAGGTCGCCCCTGTGCAGGAACATGTCGGCGATGTCGGTGGCGGCGTTGAGGTAGCCTCCGCCGTTGTCCTCAAGGTCAATGATGAGGTCTTTCATTCCTTCTTTTTTCAGACGTTTGAGGGCGTGAGTGACTTCTTTGGCGGTGCTTTCGGCAAATCTGGAGATGCGGATATAGCCAACTTCGGGAGTGGCCATGTAGGCGGCGTCGACGCTATAGATAGGTATGTCGTCGCGGACAATGTTGAAGTCGATCAGGTCGGACACGCCTTTGCGCATCACTCTGACTCTGGCCGTCGATCCTTTCGGGCCGCGGAGGAGTTTCATGATTTCGCTGTTTTTTTTCTTGACGCCAGCGATGAGTGAGTCCTGGGCGTAGATGATTCTGTCGCCGGGAAGTATGCCGACTTTTTCGGAGGGGCCTCCGGCGACGGTCTGGATGACGTAGAGTGTGTCGGTCAGCATGTTGAACTGGATGCCGATTCCGGAGAAGTTGCCCTGGAGGGGTTCGGTCAGCTCGCGTGTTTCCTCGGCGTTGGAGTAGGTCGAGTGGGGATCGAGTTTTTTGAGCATGGCAATGATCGCGCTTTCGGCGATGGCCTCGCTATCGACGGAGTCGACATAGTATCCCTCGATGATCTGCCCGGCATAGTTGAGTTTCTTCATCGGGGGGAAGCTGACGGCCAGACTGGCACAGAGGGTGCAGAGGGTCAGAATCAGAGTTATTGCGGTTCGTTTCATTCGGATATGTGTTTTTTCGTTTGTTGAATGTCTGTGGCCGACGGGAGCATGGCGCTGACGTCGACACCGTAGGAGCTGAGTTCGCGCACGATCGATGAGCTTATCGCCGCGTGGGCGGGTTCGGCAAAGAGCAGGACGGTCTCGAGCCCGGAGATGAGCCGGTTGATGTCGGCCATGTTGCGTTCGTATTCGTAGTCGGCGACTGAGCGGACGCCGCGAAGCAGTGCGGTTGCTCCGGCGTCGGCTGCTTCTCTGGCTACGAGTCCGGAGCATAGCCGAACGTCGACTTGCGGGGCGAGTGGGGCGAGGAGGCGTCGGAGTTCGTCGGCCCGCGTGGCGGCGGCTTCGGCTTCGGCGGGTTTAGAGGCGTTGCGTCCGATGAGAATTATGATGCGGCTGAAGATTTTCAGTCCGCGAGTGAGAACTGACAGGTGGCCTACGGTGAAGGGGTTGAATGAACCTGCCATTACGGCAATCCGGGGCGATGGGTTCTCTTCAGGAGATCTGTGAGTCATCTTCTACAACGAGATTATTGATGATAAATTGTTGGCGTTCAATTGAATTTTTGCCCATGTAGAATCTGAGCAGCTCGGCGACACCGTCCTGTTTGTGCATGCTGACCTGATCGGCGCGCATGTCTTCGCCGATAAAATGGCGGAATTCTTCGGGGGAGATTTCACCGAGACCTTTGAATCGTGTGATCTCGGCGTTGTTGCCGAGGCGTTCGATTGCAGCGATGCGTTCTTCGTCGGAGTAGCAGTAGTAGGTGTCTTCGGCGACTTTTTTCTGTCGTGTGCCGGAGGCCCGTTTTGAGGTTTTTTTGTTTCTGACGCGGAAGAGCGGGGTCTCGAGGATGTAGACGTGGCCGCGCTTGACCAGATCGGGGAAGAACTGTAGGAAGAATGTCAGCAGGAGCATTCGGATGTGCATTCCGTCGACATCGGCGTCGGTCGCGATGATGACTTTGTTGTAGCGGAGATTGTCGATCGATTCCTCGATGTTGAGGGCGGCCTGGAGCTGATAGAACTCGTCGTTTTCATAGACCATTTTCTTGGTTTTGCCGAATGTGTTTTTCGGTTTGCCGCGCAGGGAGAAAACGGCCTGGGTCTCGACGTTGCGGATCTTGGTGATCGAGCCGGCGGCGGAATCGCCCTCGGTTATGAAGATCGAAGACTGGTTTTTCTTTTCTTCTGATCCGCGGGCGTCGGTCAGATGGACTCTGCAGTCGAGCAGTTTTTTGTTGTGGATGTTGACTTTCTTGGCCTGTTCGCGTGCTTTCTTTGTGACGCCAGCCATTGCTTTGCGCTCGCGTTCGTTTTCGTCGACGATTTTTTTCAGGGTGTCGGCAGTTTCGGGATTCCGGTGGAGGTAGTTGTCGAGGGGGGTTTTGACGAAGTCGCCGATCGCTTTTGCGACGGTCGGTCCTTCGGGACCCATCGACTGGGAGCCGAGTTTGGTTTTTGTCTGAGATTCGAAGACTGGCTCTTCGACTTTGATGGAGACGGCGGCCACGATGCCGTTTCGGATGTCGGAATATTCATATTGCTGTTTGCCGATGAATTCCTTTACGGTGCGTGAGACAGCTTCCTTGAATGCCGTCAGGTGGGTTCCGCCCTGAGTGGTGTTCTGTCCGTTGACGAATGTGTAGTATTCCTCGCCGTATTGCGAGGCGTGGGTTATCGCGATCTCTATGTCGCCGTCCTTGAGGTGGATGATCGGATAGCGGGGATCGTTTGTCATGTTGTCGTTGAGCAGGTCGAGGAGGCCGTGGCGCGAGTGGTATTTCTGCCCGTTGAAGTTGATTGTCAGTCCGGTGTTGAGGAATGTGTAGTTTTTGAGCAGGGGAATGATGTGTTCGTCGCGGTAGCGGAAGTCGATGAAAATGGTCGGATCGGGGGTGAAACGGATGTAGGTTCCGTTCGGTTCGTCTGTTTCGGAGAGGTCTGATTCCCTGACGAGCCGTCCGCCGGCGAATTCGGCTTCTTTTTTCTTTCCGTCGCGAGTGCTGCCGACGGTGAATTCGCATGAAAGGGCATTGACGGCTTTGACTCCGACACCGTTTAGTCCGATCGATTTCTTGAAGGCGTTGGTGTCGTATTTTCCG
>JAIDJZ010000049.1 GCA_029051965.1 Paramuribaculum sp.
GCGGGAAGGAGTAGCAGACGAATTTCGTCTTCGAGCTCAGGCAGCGATTTCTGGCATTCGTCGAGCTCTTCGCGGGCCATTGCACGCAGCTCCTCGTCTGATTCGGTCTCGAGCAGTTCGCGGGCGTCTGAAGCGCTGGCCAGTGTCGACCGGTAGCGGTTGGTGACTTTCAGGAGACGTTCGAGATCCTTGTATTCCTTGGTCAGTCTGACGTAGCGGGGCATGTCGGCGATGACCGAAGGGTCTGTGATGAGAGTGCTGACCTCTTCGAACCGTGCGTCAAGCCCGTCGAGGCGTCCAAGCAGGTTGTTGTCTGACATTTCTAAGCAATGATTTGTAATTCTTTGCGAAGATACAAAAAAATGGGCTATCTGACAACTCCGTGTGATGCATCCGACAGGTTGCCGGAGCTTTATCTTTATTGATTGACGCGAGCGAGTCAAACAGTATCTGTCTGTCTCCGCGTTGGTTGATGGGCCGAAAGCTGAGAACGGAAAGAGATGAGGTCGACAACTCTGAGGATTATGACTCAAAATTATGGACCATTTAAGAAGCACTATTTAAGTTGTGCGAAAAGGCGTGGGGATTAGATGAGTCCGGCGGACTTCGCCATGGCGACGAACTCCATGAGATCAGCCGAAATCAGGGCTGGATTGCTACCGGAAGTGGGAGTCGAAGTTGTGATGACTCGTGCCTGTGAGCCTATTTTGAGGCTTGACGTCCGCGGAGATATCGGTGAAGATTGCTGTGGGTGTGAAATAATATTTGCGGAATCCATTGGAATGTGTTAATTTTGCAAGTTGAAAAAATGGACCACGTCTTCGCGTTTTCGCAGACTGCCGTGAGTGTCGTTCGGGAATATGCCGATTGTGGTCCGGGTTTAATCGAAAAAAATGTTACTTAATCATCATAAAAAATCATGAACATAACCAGCACAAACATCGACTCGGTGAGCCTTCGTCTCACTGTGGCCGTTGAAGAAAGCGATTACAAAGCAAAAGTTACCGAAGATCTTAAGAAAATCGGCCGCACTCATCAGATCCCCGGTTTCCGCAAGGGTCACATAAGCCTTAAGGATCTTGAACGCCGCTTCGGCAAGCAGGTGACAAGTGATGTCATCAATCAAGTGGTTTATGAAGCAGTGATGAACTACATCCGCGACAATAAACTGAATGTTCTCGGTCAGCCTCTTCCTGTTGAAGTTAAGGAACTTGACCTTAAGAATCAGAAAGAATTTACTTTTGAATATGATCTTGCTGTCGCTCCCGAATTTGAAGTTGAGGTCGACAAGAATGTCACAGTGCCTTACTACAATATCGAAGTGACAGACGCGATGGTTGACGAACAGGATGCGGCTTTCCGCAAGCGTTTCGGCGCTCAGGTTCCCGGTGAGGAATTCGAGCAGGATGCACTGGTGAAGGGTTCGATCATGCAGCTTAATGAAGATGGCTCAATCAAGGAAGGCGAAGATGCAATCCAGGTTGTGAGCGGTATTCTTGCGCCGATGTATTTTGCAGATAAAGAAGAGGCTGCGAAATTCGAAGGCAAGAAGGTCGGCGACAAGGTTGTTTTCAATCCCCGCAAGGCTACAGGCGAGAATGTTACCGAGCTTTCTTCTATGCTGAACATTGATAAGGACCGTGTCGCTGAAGTTCAGGGTGATTTCGAGATGGCAATTTCTGAAATTATCGTTGTGAAGCCTGCTGAACTTGGCGAAGAATTCTATACAAATGTCTTCGGCAAGGATAAAGTCAACAACGAAGAAGAGTATCGCAATGCGGTGAAGGAGCTTATCGAGAGCGAACTCTCCGGAAACAGCGATATGGTCTTCCGTTGGGATGCCCGTAAGGTCTATATGGAGAAATACGGTAACATCGAACTTCCTGCCAACCTTCTCAAGAAGTGGCTTATCATGCGTAATGAAGGTCTGAATGAAGAGAATGTTGAAGAATCATACCAGCGTATGGAGTCTGATCTTAAATGGCAGCTTGTTCTTGACAAGATCGTTGAGAAGCTCGGCGTGAAAATCGAGAAAGAAGACCTTCTTGAATTTGCAAAGGGTCTTGCAGCGCGTCAGTTCGCTCAGTATGGCATGACCAACATGGACGAAGAGACAATTACGAAGTATGCTGAAAATATTCTTGCTGACAAGAACTATATCGGTCGCATTCAGGAGCAGGTTAGCGAAGTTAAGACGTTTAACGCTCTTAAAGAGGCTGTTTCTCTTGCAGAAGAAACCGTCAGCCTTGACAAATTCAAGGAAATCGCTTCCAAACTCTGATTTCCAGCTTCTTTGAAATAGATTTACAGCCCGTCTGCACAATATCTGCAGACGGGCTGTTCTGCGTTTGGGCCGGTAGGTGTAGATATGGTGTGGCGTGATAATCAAACGGCTGTTTCAGAATTCTGAAACAGCCGTTTGATTATCGGTATATGACAGGGAGATTAGTTGACTACTATTTTTTTTGACCAGTGTTCGCAGCGGATAATGTAGCATCCGCGTGGGAGATCAAAAGAGACTGATCCGTCGTTTGTGCGGATGCGTTTGATGAGCTGTCCGGTCATTGAGTAGACTTCAAATGCGATCTGAGTGTCGGCGGTTGTGGTTATTGTCACCGAACCTTGGTTTACGGAGATCCGGGGTGCATCGGTCTGGGCAAATGTCTGTGTTGCATTGCCGGAATGGCGTTCTGCCGCGATTGGCGTCGCGGAAAAGAGCGTCAGTAATAATATGCCGATTATTCTTTTCATGATCTCAATTGCAAAAATAGCAAAACTGATACAATAAACCAAGTGCGGCATTCGTTATAGCCGCATCTTAACATAAATTAAGATGCGGCTGGAGTAAATACTGATCAACGTAGCTGGCTGTCGGACCTAATATAATTATATTATATTAAGTAAGAGTTCAAATTTAAACGATAGTAAGAGAACGAAAATCTTTTATACAATCTGCTGCTTCTTTTCTGCCGC
>JAIDJZ010000005.1 GCA_029051965.1 Paramuribaculum sp.
GAGTGTGGATGCGTCGAAATGCATCCGGTGCAGCGCGTGTGTGAAAGGGTGTCCTTCGGGAGCGCGCCGCCTGTTATCTCCATTTGCGCCCGTTTTGTCGGCCAATTTCAACCGACGTAAGAATCCGGTTACAATAGTAGGTACATCAGCATTATGAATTCAAAAATCAAAGGCTATCTGCTTGGTTCGGTCGCAGAAATAACCTACGGGATGAATCCGCTCTTCACATTGCCTCTTTACGCGGATGGAATGGATCCGAACTCAGTCCTGTTTTTCCGCTACCTCTGCGCTTTGCCGGTCATACTGCTGATGCTCAGATGGCGCGGCCAGTCGCTGAAGGTCTCGGGCGCACAGATTCTCAGGCTTGCGTTGCTCGGAGTCATGTTTGCGCTGTCGTCGCTGACACTTTTCAAGAGCTACAATCATATGGGTGCCGGCATAGCGAGCACGCTGCTGTTTGTCTATCCTATTGTTGTCGCGCTGATAATGAGGGTTGTCTATAAGGAGCGGCTTTCGGTCACGACGGCTCTCTGCATGGTCATGGCCCTTACGGGGATCGGCCTTCTCTACAAAGGGGAGGACGGTTCGACGCTCAGTCTGACCGGGACAGTGCTGGTCATGGTTTCGGCATTGTCGTATGCGTTTTATATTATTTTCACTAACCGGTCGAATGTCAGGACTCTTCCGACGCTGACAATAACCTTCTATGTTCTTCTGTTCGGATGGATGGTGTTTGCGGCCAATGCGTTCTGGAGCGGAACGCTTTCTGTGCCTTCTGAGCCGGTCATGTGGGTCAATGTGGCCGCACTTGCGGTGTTGCCTACCGCTGTGTCGCTCATCTGCACGACCGGAGCCATTCAGCTTATCGGGTCAACGATGACGGCTATTCTTGGAGCGCTTGAGCCTCTCACGGCAGTCTTTTTCGGAGTCGTCGTGTTTGGAGAAATGCTGACAGGACGCGACATAGTCGGTATTGTCCTGATAATTGCGGGAGTCAGTCTGGTTGTCGGCGGCGGTAAAATCGATGTGCTGCTCAACCGGATTGTCCGAATGTTTCCGAAGCGGCTGCGGTCGACGCCATAGGAGAATGTCGCAGGCAATATAAAAGAAACAGAGGCGCTCTCACGAGTACCCCTGCATCCATTCATCACATTATGCTTATTAAAGTAAGTATTTTTGTTCAGCAGGCCGGGCGGATTCAGTAGCGTGATGCCACTACGTCCCAGTCTACGATGTCCCAGAGTTTTTCGAGGGCTTCAGCCCGGCGGTTCTGGTAGTCGAGATAGTAGGCGTGTTCCCATACGTCGAAGGTCAGAAGCGGAGTCAGTCCGTCGGTCAGCGGATTGCCGGCATTTGACTTCTGGGTAATGAAAAGTTTTCCGTCCTGATCGCGCGAAAGCCAGACCCATCCGCTTCCGAAGATTTTCACTCCGGCATCGACGAATTCTTTTTTGAAATTCTCGACTGATCCGAAATCGCGTTCGATCGCATTTCGGAGATCGCCTTCCGGTTCGGTCGGACCGTCGGGGGTGAAAGAGAAGAAGTAGAAAATATGATTCCAGGCCTGTGAGGCGTTGTTGAACAACGGACCGTCGGCAGTGCGTATGATGTCTTCGATGTCCATGTCTGCATATTCCGTGCCTTCGATCATCTTGTTGAGATTCTCGATATAGGCTTTCTCATGGCGGCCGTAGTGATAGTCGATGGTCTCCTGGGAGATAGCCGGAGCCAGGGCATCGGGAGCATAGGGAAGCTTAGGCTGAGTATAGACTTGTTCTTTCATCGTTAAGTGGTGGGGGTAATTGTGGGTTATTTAATGTTGTGATTAAAGATAAGAGTTGTATCATAGTAACAACGCCTGCCGCTAAAAGTTCATGCGGACAGCCGGTGCGTCCGGCCCTCATGAGGCATGCGTGGCGCTATTTGCTTCGATACTGCGGGAGAACCGGCACCGGGAATTTCGAGAAGAGTGTCTGTACCGCTTCGGCTATGCCTGCGAGATTACGGAACTGGGCTTCTCCCGAACCGTTGAGAATGGTGGCGACAGAAGAGGAGTAAAGCGGGATTTTCTGCTGGATATTGACCATGTCCATCGTCAGCACGCCTTCTTTGTAGATGCCGGTGATCACTTGTGCGTTGGACGCGGCAGGCCAGTAGTATTGACGGGGATACATAAAGAATGGATAATAAGCCGGGTATGGGGCCGGTCCATACCAGGGATAGTAGTTGCTGACCAAAGGTTCGGTCTGGATTTCGCGGTGGGTCGAGATTGCGATGTTGATCAGCAGGGGCGACGAGGGATCTTCCGTGAACCCTCGTTCGGTCATCTGTTCGCGAATAGCGGCTGCGATATTATAGTATGTGACAGCCTGCATTCCCGGAATCATTTTCCCTTCGTCGGGCGTGACGATGCGGAAGGTGTGGTAGGCGGCGAGATCGGCGTTGTTGTATGTCTCGCTGTTGACAAGAGTGAATGGGCTGCAGCCTGCGAGAATCAGAGCCAGAAACAGAATGGAGAGTAAATTTTTCATAGGTTAACAGACGTTTACAGAGGTGTTGTTTGAGAAAATAACACCTGTCGATTACGAAAAGTTTCTTAAATAATTTGTTTTCCACGTCTATAAACCTTAAATTTACGTCCGAAATTAATTTCACACATTATCCTTTTAACTGAAAATCCAAGCCTGCCGTTCTTAGATAGAGGGCAGGTATGAAAACCGATGAAGCATATAACCGAAGTGTTCGACGATTATCTTGCTCAGTATGGCAGTGTAGACATCGCCGAGTCCGAATTTAAGAAACATCTTCATGAAGATCCGGAACTGAAAGCCGCATATAAGGAATGGTGTGCCGAAGTGGGCAGCTCCGATAAAAGAGGCTTTTCTGACTATTGCGAGGAATATCTCGATTCGCAGGATGATATCTGGAACACACTGAGTGATTATAATGATGAATGATCTGACTACGGACGTCCCGACAGAGTCGCGGCGTCTTCCCGCAGAATGGGAAATGGGAGGAGGTGTCATTCTGGCGTGGCCTCACCCGGAAACCGACTGGAATTATATGCTCGCTGATGTCCGGGCATGTGTTGTTGAGATGATCCGGCAGATCAGCCGGTGGACGAGAGTGGTCGTCGTGGCTCCGGATGTGGAAGCCGCGCGTTGCGAAATCGGTCCGACAGATCCTGAAAGAGTCTTCTTTTTCGAAGCTCCGACCAACGACACCTGGACGCGCGACTACGGACCCCTCTCCGTTGAGCTGTCCGACGGCTCCTTCGTCGCCCTTGACTTCCGCTTCAATGGCTGGGGGCTGAAATTTGCCGCGTGTCATGACAATCTCGTCACAGGCAGGATGGTCAGCGGCGGGCTGATCGGTGCGTCTGCGGTCAACTGTCAGGATTTCGTTCTCGAAGGAGGCGGAATCGAAAGTGACGGCAACGGACTGCTGATGACAACCGCGGAGTGTCAGTGTTCGCCCAACCGGAATCCTGTTCTTGATCGAAATGAGATTGAGCGCCGGTTGCTCGGCTATTTCGGTGGCCGTAAGCTGATCTGGCTCAACCACGGTTATCTTGCCGGCGACGACACGGACAGTCATATCGATACGCTTGCGCGTTTCGCTCCCGGAAATACGATTGTCTTCACTGGTTGCGACGATCCTGACGACGAGCATTTCTCCGAACTTCAGGCAATGGAGAGAGAATTGCACGAAGCGCGGAATCTGTCGGGCGAACCGTTTAATCTCATCCGCCTGCCGCTACCCGACGCGGTTTTCGATGAGGATGGTCAGCGACTGCCGGCGACATATGCTAATTTTCTCGCGCTTCCGGATGTCGTGCTGATGCCGGTCTACAGGCAGCCACGAAAGGATGAGCTTGCGCGCCAGATGTTGCAGATAGCCTTTACTCAGCCGGTTGTTGCGATCGATTGCAGTGCGTTGATCCGGCAGCACGGTTCGCTTCATTGCATGACGATGCAGTTTCCCGACGGATTGCTTTCGTTCTGAACTGCCCCAAAAAACAATCTTTCAAAACTGACAATGACAAAAGAACTGAAAATAGGACTCATTCAATTGTCCAAAACTGCCGATGTCGCGCGCAATCGCGAACGGCTTGCAGAAGAAATCCGAAAAACCGCTTCGGCGGGTGCACGTCTGATTGTCAATCAGGAGTTGCACGATTCATTATATTTCTGTCAGACCGAATCGGTCGATCTGTGTGATCTCGCGGTTGCGATTCCGTCGGAAGCCACCGATTTCTATGCTGAGCTGGCCCGAGAGCTTAAGGTTGTCATCGTGACCTCTATGTTTGAGCGACGTGCACCGGGACTTTATCATAATACGGCCGTTGTGTTTGAAGCCGACGGCTCGGTCGCAGGTGTCTACCGCAAGATGCATATTCCCGACGATCCGGCCTATTATGAGAAATTCTATTTCACGCCGGGCGATCTTGGCTTTCATCCGATCGACACTTCTGTCGGGCGTATCGGAGTGCTCGTGTGCTGGGATCAGTGGTATCCGGAAGCAGCGCGTCTGATGGCCCTGCAGGGAGCGGAGTTGCTTGTCTATCCGACCGCCATAGGCTGGGAGTCGACAGATTCGGAGGAAGAGAAGACGCGTCAGCGCAATGCATGGATGATTGTGCAGCGAGCTCATGCGGTTGCCAACGGAATTCCTGTCGTCACGGTCAACCGTGTCGGTCATGAACCGGATCCGTCCGGAGCGACAAACGGAATCTCCTTCTGGGGCAGCAGTTTTGTCGCCGGTCCTCAGGGCGAACTTCTCTATGAAGCTCCGACAGACAGTGAGGTGACCAAAGTCATCAGTATCGACATGAACAGAAGCGAGCAGGTCAGACGGTGGTGGCCGTTCCTGCGCGACCGCCGCATTGATGCCTACGACGGTCTGACGCGTAGGTTTATTGACTGAGCCGAACAATCTTAGAGCCGGTTCCCCAATATTTGTTAACGCTGGGGCGAGGCAAAGGTAATTACTTGCCACGGACAGCTGAGAATAAATATGTCTGTGATGAACACGGGATGAAGCTGAATTA
>JAIDJZ010000050.1 GCA_029051965.1 Paramuribaculum sp.
TAGCGTTTTTTTTTAACATCAAAATATTGATGATTATAAATAACATATTTTAACTAAATATAATATGGCAAAAGAAAATGAATGGTGGACATCACCTCAGGAATCTGAGTCTGGAAAGCTGATTCTTGTGACTGGAAGAAAGGATATTGACAGATTTCGCCGGAATCCGAAATTTTCTATCAGAGTTGAAATCTCATGGAAATATGATGAACAGGAGGACGGAATGCCGGATCTGCCGACTTCCAAACTTATGGAGGAGGTCACTGAGCGTCTGCACGAAGTCTTCAAAAAGGACCCTGTCGCAGTTATGACTGGGATATTTACCGGCGACGGAATCCGTGAATGGGTCTTCTATACGTTAAGTACGAATATCTTCGGGCGAAAACTGAATGAATCACTCTCGGATTTGCCGGTTCTTCCTCTGGAGATCACATGTGAGAATGATTCTGCATGGGAAGCCTATGACGAGATGGCAGAGGCTGAGATCTGGGCTGATGACTGACCCGATCAGTGTCGTTGTGGCTGTAGGGGGAGAGTGAGCGCCTTCAGTTGGGCTGGCTTTAGTCCGCGATATGAGTGAAATCATTGTGAGATCAGATTGCAGAAATCGTCAAATAGAAGGTGATATTCACATCCTTTTTTCTCGCCCAAAGTCACGAATATCAGATTCTGTTCCGGATCACAGAACAGCACCTGACCGTATAGCCCGATGGCAAAAAAACGCGGGGTAACAATGTCATTACCATCGATTCGGGTAATGATATTGTTCCACCCCAGCGAATATGCTTCATTGTCAAGCGATGAGTTGACAGACCGGTCAATCCACTCTTTGCTTACAATCTGTCGGTTGTTGTAGACTCCGTCGTTCATATAAAGACGCCCGATTTTTGCAAGATCCCTAACGTTGGACACCAGACCGCCATAAGCCTTTGCCTGTCGGTGTCGGCTGTCGTCAAGGGAAATAAAAGCATCAGCCTCCATGTCAAGAGGCTTCCATACTTTTTCCTGCAGGTATTGCGCAAACGGGATTCCGGTGGCTCTTTCAATAGCCACTCCTAACAAAGCAGTGGACATTGAATTGTAGTAATGCGTTGTCCCGGGAGGAGACTTGAAATGTAGTTTTTTGAATTGATTGACTACATTATTGCCATAGTATAGCTTAGCCATTTTGGAAAATGGATTCCAGTTATAACTCTCCTCAAAATCGAGCCCGGTGCGCATGTCAAGGAGATGTTCAATTGTCAGTTGTTTGAACAGAGGATCGGCACCGTTGAGTTCCGGAATGTAGCGGGTGACGGGATCAGTTGTCGATATGAGGCCTTCGTCAACAGCTATTCCGCACAGCAAAGAGGTCACGGCCTTTGTAATCGAGAATACGTTTGAGGCTGAAAGCCGTGAAAAAGTTCCATAATACCGTTCGAGCAGGATAGTGTCATTGCGGACAATCAGCAGAGCTCCGTTGCCTCTTGCGCGCGAAAAATAATCGCCGATCGTCTCCTTGTTCAAACGGCCGCCTGAGAATTTTGAATCTTCAAAATATCTGTCGTGGTCAGCCGTTGAAATCAGAGGGTTCTTATTTGATCCATTGGAAAGAATCGTATCCAGTGCGAAATTCAGATATGTGTCGGTTGAAGGGTTGCCACACTTGATTGATTTGAATGTGGTGCAACTCATGCTAATAACCGATAAGACGCCCAGCAGTATGCAGCCTATTTGTTTCATTTTGCAAATTTAGCGATTATTCTGAGTCAGCAATGATTTATAGGGAAAAAGTGGTCGCAATAGAAGCAACAGGATCTTCATTATGGACGGCGAAACTTTCAATGGCTATTCCGTTCGAAATGCATAACTTTGCATCAAAACTCAAATGGATTTTAGATGAAAAAATTGATTCTCCTGTTATCTATAATTACTGCGAGCGTTTCGTTTGCGCAGACTTATGCAATTTCTGGGCGTATTACAGATTATAATGGGCTTCCGATAGATTCATATTCCGTAATAATATACAACCCAGACTTCTCTGAAGTCCTTGAAGCTTTAAGTGATGTCAACGAGTATATAGACTTGACAGAGTCCTGAAAGGTCGATATGCAGCAATAGCTGCCATGCGTGTATGAATATTCAAGAATGCAGCAAGTGCCTCTTGAAGACATAAGACTTGAATTTTGGGCGTGGAATGTTATCATTGGCGAGTGCAGCTAACTTCGCGACTATTGCGTCAGCCGTGCAATGACCTCGAAGTGTTCTTTGATACCTGCAAATTATTCATACCTTTACGCTGTGACTTCGCACATAAATACATATCAAAATAATTGTGTTATTGTCATTTTATTACTAATAATGACAATACTTTCAGCGTGTAGTTATTCTCAAAAAAAGTTGATTATCCGGTAGATTTCAAATATGCTTCTATATCAATAGAATACTCAGGCGTTTCGGATTCGTTGAAATCAGTTGTTGCAGATTCTATTTTTACAAGTATTTCAAGAGCGGGGTTAATCATTACTCCTATAGACTTTCTTAAAGGAGATAGTCTTCTTATAGTCAATGGTTATGTTATAAAAGACGGAGCCGGCATTGGAATCACATTGGATTTTTACCCACAAGGCGGCAACATATTTACTGAAATTATATTTATCAGAAGTTAGGAATGAAGACCCCATAATCACAATTCATGCTCAATCCACAGTCCCTTTTTCGGACGATTATAATTTCAATAAAGCTATTGATATTTTGAATAATGGACTAATAACAAATGGAGGAATAAGAAGTCTATTTACGATCGAATAAGCGTCTTTTCGCGCACCTCATATAGTCCATAGCTTCGCTGAAAAACCAGCAGGTTGTGGACTTTTCTTTTTCTGATCACGATATTCCTTGACTTTGGCGACTGCCACATGATTTGTGACTGCAGATCTTCCGCGTCAACAGCATGAAGCATTCCACCGGCATCTGCTAATTGCATCTGAGATATCAACATCCCCACGAATCGGATTATTAAACGCTTCGATTCGCCTCCGGCGGCTTACACTTCCAGTGCCGCCGATTTATTTCTGATACTTGTCCTTTTCTGAAATTAATTAGCTCGTCGAGGCGCAGCTCGACAATCTCGATTAATTACCGATTACTTATCGACCGGGTAAAAAAAGTATAGATTTTGGGGGTACATCGATTTGGTCCGGAATTGAACCGAGAATAGCAAAAAGGCAAATTGTTGCCAGACTGGGGTAAATAAATGACACCCAGCGGTAATACGCTGAGTGTCTTTTTTCAAAGGTTAGGAGCCGCGAGTGGGACTCGAACCCACGACCTTTTCGTTACGAATGAAATGCTCTACCGACTGAGCTATTGCGGCTGGTCAATCAGCTGGCCTTTATTGGAGGGGTGCTGATTTATGGTGCAAAGATACTAATTATTTATGAATTGTTTGCTATATGTGAAGCGAATTTTTGTTTTTTCAAGGTCAAGTGAGCACATTGACGGTCCGGTTACGTAGGGCTGAATCGAGGTCACGTAGGTTGTCGATGTGCCGTAATAGTAGTCAGAACCAGATGATTCGACAGTGAGATTGACCGGAATCAGCAGGAAGTTGACGTCTTCCTCTTTGATAGTTTCCTTTTTCATCAGATTGCCGAGGTATTCACGCAGCCCTGAGAAGTAGTACTGTTTGTTGACGGAATCGTATGTTGAAAGGAAAGAGGTGATTCCGTCGTTGATCTTGTTCTGGGCGAAGAATGTGTCTTTTTCGCTTTCAAGAATAAGAAGTACATTGGTTGGCGGCGTTATTCCGTAGGCGTTGTTGATTTCCTCGACCGGAATAGTCATGGTCAGCGTATTGATGACGGCCAGTTCTCCGGCATTCTGTCTGTAGGTGTTGATTATCTCCTGTCCCGGGAAACGGATTTTAGCATTGTAGCCAGTCGGGGCGACAAGAAGGGTTTTGCCTGCATTGACCATGGCTGAGAGGCTTTCGCTCAGATCATATTTGATGATGTTGTTGGTGATGATCTCCGGGGTGACACCCATGAGCGATGCGGAAATATGGTAGACTGTGTCTCGTTCGCCTTTGTCATCCGAGATTGTCGCGTGTTTCGAATAGTGGAACTGAATTCGCGTATCGGTGATGTTGGTGATGCGGCCTTGTCCGAATGTGCTTCGAACCATGATCCCCGGGAAGAACTGAGCAAACTGTTCGGGAGTAGAGAATAGCGAGGGGTTTTTGAGGTACTCGGAATAGAAATTACGCCCGAACTCAATTGGGAGTTCCAGCGAGATCATGTGGTAATGACTCTGGCTTTCCGAGTTGTAGAGGAGGTCGTAGCCGGAATAGATGTGGGGTTGAGGTGTCCAGCAGTCAGATTCGCTGAAGTAGCCATCCGGATCAAAGTCGCTATAGATAGGTGAGGGGAGCTGTTTTGTCAAAGGATAGACTTTCAGTCCCATCGGCACGAGAGAGTCGCCTGTAAATCCTCCGGGGCTGTAGGTCATGACGAGTTTGACGGAATCAATGTCTTTCGGAGCGATTCCGACTGTGTCAAACTGGTCAGCTGGCATGAATTGGGTTACGAAGTCCGAACTGATCGCACCGAATTCTTTGGCGTTGAGCCGGCCGAGCAACTGGGTGGTGGTGCGGGACATCACGGAATAATCGCGATAGGAAGAGCCGCTTACTGTAAATGAAGAGTCAATAATGACTTCAGTATTGTCATCTACCAGAGAGTTGCCCAGAGTCGAACTGCCTTCGCATGACCAAAGGAGTCCGCCCCCCAGAAAAGCTATGATGAAAAAACGCGATAGATTCATTGAGTTGTATTGGAGTAGTAGAGTGGAGTCGACGGCGTGCAGATCCTTCAGTTGATGAAATCTTTGTAGGACTCTACAATCGCGTCTAACATATCTTTTTCTTCTTCACATTCTGCATTGAACGGAACAAATGGCTTGCCGGATGCTTTGGCATATTCAATGAGTTCCGGATCAACGTCGGGTGATGACTGGACGATTGCATCGGCGTAGTCGATGGCCAGCTTGTTGAGTGTTATGAAGTCGACCGGTTCCGAGCCGAGTGTTTTCAGATCGTCATCAGTGAACTGGGTCATGCGGAGTTTTTCCGCAAACCGGCTATCAAGTGTGCCATCGAATTTTTCCGGACGCAGATCGAAGACGATGCGGGAGCTGGTGAATGTAGGGTCGTCGGGGTACATTTTTTTGAGGTACATCGGAACCAGAGCCGAGATCCAGCCTATACAGTGGATGACTGCCGGTTCCCAACGGAGCTTTTTGACGGTCTCGATCACGCCGCGGACAAAAAACATCTGACGTTCGTCGTTGTCTTCCGGTGAGGAAACTGTTTCAAGCTGTTTCTCGGGTGTGAACTGGAAATAGTCATCGTTGTCGATGAAGTAGACCTGCATTCTTGAGGGCTGAAGTGTGGCCACCTTAATAATAAGGGGATGATCCGAATCGTCGATGACGACGTTCAGGCCGGAAAGGCGTTTGACTGCATGAAGCTGCTTGGGTCGT
>JAIDJZ010000051.1 GCA_029051965.1 Paramuribaculum sp.
AACGGTACAACCTATGAGGCAGTCATCTATGGCGATGACATCTCCTCTGGCAATCCCGAAAAACTGTCTGTCACAAAGAAAAAAGTCACTGCCGACGACGAGCTGCCGATCAACATGATGGCAACCGGCGGTCAGGCGATCACGTTTATTCCGGTAAAGTGAAAAGATCAGTTCTTCTTGCCGTGCTGACCATTTTTTTGGCCGGCACGGCTTTTTCTCAGGACCAATGGATTCTGTCGGCCTCGGAAAGAGATCTGGCAGATTACTCTCCGCCGATCACCGGAAACGGCCAGCTCGGAACGGTCATGGACCGCTCGGGCCTGCGGAGTTCAAGAATGTTTTCGGCCAATGCTGTCAGACGCGGTCGCGACACTAAGGTCTCCTCTATAATCGAGGCAATCGGTCCGATCGGTCTTTCAGTGACTGCAAACGGTTCAGCTTCCCCACAGAACAACTGGCGACAGAGTCTCGACATGCGTAGCGGCGAAATAGCAACCGCCTATGCCCTTCCGGGACTCGAAGTGACAAACCGGATTGTCAATCTCCGGTCACTGCCATTCGTGACTTCCGACGTTCTGACGGTCAAAGCCACTGACAATAACGTCACGGTCGCAGTCAGCAATGCTCCGTCGATGCCGGAATCGCTCTCGGACCATAAAATCAGTGTGCGGAAATTCAGCGCCGACAGGAAACAGCGTCATTTCCTCCGCGCCGAGGGTCTCTACAATCAGGGACGCGACGCGATGGTCGCCTCAATCAGCATGGAAGGAGAAGGCTGGACCCGAATCTCAGCCGATTCGCTTACGATCACGCTGAAAAAGGGACAGGAGGCTGAGCTGTGGATTGTCTCCTCACTGATTTCGACAGCCGATTTCGCCGATCCGTGGAACGAATCGGAACGCCAGATCCTCTATGCGATTTCGACCGGACGGGAAAGCCTCATGGACCGTCACAGGGCCGCGTGGGACAGACTGTGGGAAGGAGACATCGTCATCGACGGCAATCCCGAGCTGCAGACACATACACGCGCCGCTCTCTATAACCTCTATGCTTCGGCCCTCCCCGGTTCGGGAAGGAGCATAGCCCCGATGGGGCTCTCTTCGGCCCACTACTACGGACATATCTTCTGGGATGCCGACACATGGATGCTTCCCGTAATGGCAGTCCTACAGCCGGAAATTGCCCGCGACATGGCAGACTGCCGGATCGCCACACTCCCGCAGGCACGAAAAAGAGCGGCGGCCCACGGATTCAGAGGTGCAATGTTTCCATGGGAAAGCGACGATCTGGGCGAGGAATCAACACCGACGTTCGCACTTACCGGACCGCTGGAACATCACGTCACGGCCGATGTTGCAAACGGTGTGTGGCTCTACTACTGCGCGACAGGCGACATCGACTGGCTTCGCGACAAAGCGTGGCCTCTGCTGAAAGACTGCGCCGATTTCTGGGTAAGCCGCGCGGAGAAAGGGAGCGACGGACTCTACAGCATCAAGGCTGTGGTCGGAGCGGACGAATATGCTATCGGAGTCAACGATAATGCCTTTACTAACGCTGCGGTGAAGCGTTCGCTTGAATATGCCGGACGTGCGGCCCGACTGCTCGGGCTGAAAGCAGATCCTCAATGGGAAGATCTGGAGAAAAACATCCGGTTTCACTTCATTGCGGGAACAGATATCATTGCGGAATATGAAGGGTATGCCGGCGAAAAGATCAAACAGGCCGATGTGGCCCTGCTCGCCTATCCGCTCCATCTGTTCAGGACGCCCGAAGAAATCGAGCGCAACCTGACCTACTATGACTCAAAAATAGACTCTGTCAACGGGCCGGCCATGAGCCATTCGGCTATGGCCGTCAACTATGCACGCATGGGCAAAGGCGAAAGAGCCTCACGGCTTGTCGGACGCGCCTACGAACCGAATCTCCGCGGGCCGTTTCACAATCTGTCGGAATCGCCGGGCAACGACCATGTCTATTTCGTGACGGGTGCGGGAGGCCTCCTGCAGTCACTTGTGTTCGGCTTTGCGGGCGTCGACATAGACATGGAGAATGGTAGCGTCAAACAATGCCGGTCGACCCTTCCGGAATCGATCAGATCGATCACGGTAAAAAGTCCGCACGGCGTTTTCACCCGCAAACGCAAGTAAGAGCCGGTTCCCATCATCGCCGCCGGAAACTTTTTTCACACTAATAAAAACAGCACCGTGGTCTGAACCACGGTGCTGTTTTTATTAGTGTGTTGACTTATTCAGTCGGAGATTATTTGGGGAGGTTTCCCGCTTCGGGATCAACGCCCCACTGCTGCTGGGCCAGACGGCGATAGTTGTTGTAGCGCCACTGTGCGTTGGCTTTTGCAGCTGCGAAGAGTTCGGCAGCTTCCTGAGGATACTGTTTCACTACAGAAGCGTAGCGCACTTCACCTTTGAGGAAGTTTTCGAATTCATCCCAGTTGGGCTCTTTGCTGTCGAGAGTGAAGGGGTTCTTGCCTTCTTCTTCGAGAGCGGGGTTGTAGCGCCAGAGGTGCCAGTAGCCGCAAGCAACAGCGTTGGCTTCTTCCTGCTGGGCCTTACCCATACCGGCCTTGATACCGTGGTTGATACAGGGAGCGTAAGCGATGATGATCGAAGGACCGTCATAGGCTTCGGCTTCGCGGATTGCCTTGAGTGTCTGAGCCTGGTCGGCACCCATTGCCACCTGAGCGGCATAGACGTAGCCATAGGTCGAGGCAATCAGACCGAGGTCTTTCTTGCGAACACGCTTACCGGCTGCGGCAAATTTGGCGATAGCGCCGATGGGAGTTGCTTTCGAAGCCTGACCACCGGTGTTGGAGTACACCTCAGTATCAAGAACAAGGATGTTGACATTCTTGCCGGAAGCGAGCACGTGGTCGAGACCGCCGAAGCCGATGTCGTAGCTTGCACCGTCGCCACCGATGATCCACTGAGAACGTTTCACGATGTAGTGCTGAAGCTCAAGAATTGACTTGCAGAGGTCGCATGAGCAAGCTTCACAGAGAGGAACGAGCTGGTCAGCCACTTCGCGTGTGATGACAGCGTCTTCCTTATTGTCGAGCCACTTCTGAGAGAGTGCCTTGATTTCGTCAGAGCAGCAGCTGCAGGTCAGAGTCTGAGTGAGTTTCTCTTCAAGACGCATGCGGAGTTTTTCGTTGGCAATGAACATACCGAGACCGAATTCGCAGAAGTCTTCAAAGAGAGAGTTGCCCCATGCGGGACCGTGGCCCTTAGCATTGACTGTGTAGGGAGTCGAGGGAACAGAACCAGAGTAGATTGACGAACAACCGGTTGCATTTGCCACCATTTCATGGTCGCCGTAGAGCTGGCTGATGAGTTTCACGTAGGGAGTTTCACCACAGCCCGAGCAGGCTCCGGAGAACTCGAAGAGCGGAGTTGCGAACTGGCTGTTCTTGACGTTGGCCTTAATGTCAACGAGATCCTGCTTCGAAGCGACTTCCTTAACGCAGTAGTCCCATTCGGCCTGAGCGTCAAGCTGAGTTTCGAGCGGCTTCATTTCAAGAGCCTTCACGCCCTTCTTGCCGGGGCAGACATCGACACAGTTGCCGCAGCCGAGACAGTCGAGAACGTCGACAGCCTGAATGAAACGCATGCCGGTGAATGTGCGGCCGATAGCGGGAAGTGTATCAGCTTCGCCCATAGGAGCGCATTCCATTTCCTTTTCGTCGAGAACGAACGGACGGATAGCTGCGTGGGGGCAGACATAGGCACACTTGTTACACTGGATACAGTTTTCTTCGAGCCATTCGGGAACGAAAGCCGCAACACCACGCTTTTCATAAGCGGCAGTGCCCTGCTGCCATGTTCCGTCTTCAATACCCTTGAATGCAGAAACCTTCAGGAGGTCGCCGTCCTGAGCATTGATCGGACGAACGACATCGTTGATGAACGCAGGATCGTTGTTTGCGGCAACAGCATCTTCGCCAAGGTTGCTCCATGCGGGATCAACAGCGAGCTGCTTGTATTCGCCACCGCGGTCAACAGCGGCATAGTTCTTGTCGACGATGTCCTGTCCCTTCTTGCCGTAGCTCTTGACGATGAATTTCTTCATCTGCTCAACGGCGAGGTCAACGGGGATGACTTCGGTGATGCGGAAGAATGCGCTCTGAAGAATTGTGTTCGTACGGTTACCGAGACCGATTTCGCGTGCGATCTTGGTCGCGTTGATATAATATACGGTGATATTGTGGTCAGCGAAGTATTTCTTCACCTTGTTGGGAAGATTCTTGGCGAGCTCCTCACCTTCCCAGATTGTGTTGAGAAGGAATGTACCGCCGTCGCGGAGACCGCGAGTCACGTCGTACATGTGGAGATAGGCCTGAACGTGACAAGCAACGAAGTTGGGAGTTGTCACGAGGTAGGTCGAACGGATCGGATCGTCACCGAAACGCAGGTGAGAGCAAGTGAAACCGCCGGACTTCTTCGAGTCATAGGCGAAGTAGGCCTGGCAATACTTCGGAGTGTTTTCGCCGATGATCTTCACGGAGTTCTTGTTGGCACCTACAGTACCGTCTGCACCGAGACCATAGAACTTAGCTTCGTAGGTCGATTCGCCGCTGAGAGCGATTTCTTCAACCGGGGGAAGAGAAGTGAAGGTGACATCGTCGATGATACCCACTGTGAATCCGGTTTTGGGCTGGGGAAGAGCGAGGTTCTCAAATACCGAGATGATCTGCGCGGGAGTGGTGTCTTTTGAAGCGAGACCGTAGCGGCCGGAAACGATTTCGGGAGCTCCGGGCTGTCCGTAGAAGCACTGTGCGACATCGAGATAAAGAGGTTCGCCATTTGCTCCGGGCTCTTTTGTGCGGTCGAGGACAGCGATGCGTTTGGCTGTCTTGGGCACAGCGCCGAGGAAATGTTTTGCCGAGAAGGGACGATAGAGGTGAACTGAAACCATACCGACTTTCTCACCTTTCGAACGGAGGTAGTCGATGGCTTCCTGAGCAGCCTGGGTCACAGAACCCATTGCGATGATCACGCGTTCAGCTTCGGGATCGCCATAGTAGTTGAAGAGATGATATTCGCGGCCGGTAATTTTTGAAATTTCAGCCATGTACTGTTCAACGATTTCCGGAACAGCTTCGTAGTAGGGGTTGCATGCTTCGCGGTGCTGGAAGAAAACGTCGCCGTTCTCAGCCATTCCTCGGGCTACAGGAGCATCGGGATTGAGGGCGCGTGCGCGGAAGTCGGCAAGAGCTTCGCGGTCGAGCAGGGGAAGAAGATCGTCCTGTTCAACGACTTCGATTTTCTGAATTTCGTGGGATGTACGGAATCCGTCGAAGAAGTTGAGGAAAGGAACGCGCGATTTGATTGTTGCGAGGTGAGCCACACCGGCGAGGTCCATGACTTCCTGAACAGAACCTTCAGCAAGCATGGCGAAACCTGTCTGACGGCAGGCCATCACGTCCTGATGGTCGCCGAAAATGCTGAGGGCGTGAGAAGCAAGTGTACGAGCCGAAACATGGAAAACGCAGGGGAGCAATTCGCCTGCGATCTTGTACATATTGGGAATCATCAGCAACAAGCCCTGTGAAGCTGTATAGGTTGTTGTCAGCGCACCTGCCTGAAGCGAACCGTGGACAGCACCGGCGGCGCCACCTTCGGATTGCATTTCCTGGACAAGAACCGTTTCGCCGAAAATGTTCTTACGGCCGGCTGCAGCCCAGTCATCAACATATTCTGCCATTGTTGATGAAGGCGTAATGGGATAGATGGCGGCCACTTCCGAGAACATATATGAAATATGCGCTGCGGCCTGGTTACCATCACAAGTCAAGAATTTTTTTTCTTTACTCATAAGTCTAGAAATCTATAATTTGGAAATGGTTTTTCCTTAATCTGTTGGATTCAAGAGCGCCACAACAAGGATTATGGCCAGCATCTTAATCGCTGCGAAGTTACAAAAATATCTGTTAATACGCAACGAATTAACTTTAAAAATAGTTGTTGCCGCAATGGTTTCTTCAGGTTTATTCAGTGGTATCACAATGGAATCCCAGCATTGGAGCAAGTTCATCGGGACGCCACTGAAATTTCTTTCAGACGACCCAACCGGCACGCGCTATTTTTTTCATCGAATATTTTGCCTATATTTGCAAAAACGAAGGACCAATCCAAAGTAATTCAAAATGTCACAACCGACAGCCCGACAATTGCTCGACAGCCTTGAAAAAGGCGAATGGGTCTATGGCATATCCGAAGAAATAGGCCGTCTGCTTACTGACACCGAATCAAAATGCCACAGATTTAACCAGATAGCGCCAGACAACAAATCGGAGCGCGAGCAGCTTCTGCGCGAAATCTGCGGAGAGGTCGGATCCCAACCCCTTGTCCACAGCCCGTTTCGATGCGACTTCGGGTTCAACATCGCTATCGGCGACAACCTGATTGCCAACTACGGACTGACTATTCTCGACGAGGCTAAGGTCCGAATCGGCAACCGCGTTTTCATCGGACCGAATGTCAGCATCTTCACGATCACACATGCTCTCCTTCCCGAACAGCGGGCAGCCGGAATCATGAAAGCCGCTCCGGTCTCGATCGGCGATGATGTCTGGATCTGCGGAAATGTCACTATCCTGCCGGGCGTGGAGATAGGCCGCGGCGCGGTCATCGCAGCCGGAAGCGTTGTGACGAAGTCCATCCCCGAAATGACTCTTGCAGCCGGCAATCCGGCCCGCGAAATCAGAAAGATAACCGCCGGAGACTTCATTGAAATGAATTCTCCGGCAACACAATCATCCTAATCCGATTTTTCACTTAAGCACAAATATTACGACTGATTCATGAGAAACAGAATCCTGACCGCGGCAATCCTGTCCGCAGCCTCTTTAAATCTCCTCGCACTCAGCGACAGCGACAAACTCCGCTCCGTCTGGTTCGACACCCCGACATCATCACAGAGCGGAGCCCCCTGGCTTATCAACGATTTTTCAGCAACCATCTCCAATCCGGATCCGGAATGGGAATCCTTCGGTCTGCCTCTCGGCAACGGCAGTTTCGGAGCGACGGTGCTCGGATCGGTAGGACGCGAACGAATTGTGCTAAACGAAAAGTCTCTATGGACCGGCGGCCCGGGCACAGGAGTGGCCGAATACTGGGACATGAACCGCGAGGTCTCCCCTGCTACCCTCGACTCTATCCGCACACTGCTTCTTGCAGGCCATAACCACGAGGCCGACAAAATAGTCGGTCGAAGCTTCAGCGGCAAAATCGACTACGACCGCAAGCGTTTCGGATGTTTCACCGAACTGGGAGAAGTCTATCTCACTTCGCCGATAGATGAATCCGGAATAAGCAACTACACCCGTGCCCTGATGGTCGACAGTGCAGTCGCGACAGTCGAATTCGATGCCGACGGACGCCACATCCACCGCGAGTTTTTCGCCTCGTATCCCGACAGCGCCCAGATCTGGCGCATCACTTCGTCGGGCAAGAAACCGTTTCCAGTCACGCTTTCATTCAATTCTCCCCACTCTGTTTCATCCGTCAGAAAGACCTCGGCAGGATCAAAAGGTCTGGTTTTTTCCGGCGAGCTTGAAAACGGAATGAAGTGGTGTCTCTGCATTATTGCAAGGACTCCCGACGGCGGAAAGGCGACCGCCGATCCGAAAAACGCGACCATCACCGTCAGCAACGCACCTGTGGCGGAATTCATTGTCACTGCAGCGACTGACTACAGGATGAACTTCCATCCCGACATGACTGATCCCCGTACCTACACTGGCAATGATCCGGTACCCGTCGCAACCGCCCGCGCCCTCGCTGCAGCAAAGCGTTCATTCGCAGACCTCAAGAAGCGTCACTATACCGACTACGCGCAATTGTACAAGCGTGTGGATCTGTCGATCAATCCCGAATCAGAACGTTCGTCCGCTCCGACCCCCAGACGTCTGGAAAACTATCGGAACGGAGCTGAGGATTTCGGACTCGAAGAGTTGTATTTCGATTTCGGCCGCTACCTGCTCATCGCGTCATCACGCCCAGGCAGCCTTCCGGCCAACCTTCAGGGATTATGGCACAATAACGTCGACGGACCGTGGCGAGTCGACTACCACAATAATATAAACCTCCAGATGAACTACTGGCCGGCCACAAATACGAATCTGACCGAATGTTTTCAGCCACTGACAGACTATGTTCGCACGGTCGTCGAACCGGGTCGCGAGACCGCAAAGAAATATTACGGCGCAAGAGGCTGGACCGCGGCAATCTCAGGAAACCCGTTCGGCTTTACCGCTCCGCTGAACTCGCCGTCGATGGACTGGAACTACAACCCCTCTGCCGGTCCGTGGCTTGCCACCCAGCTGTGGGACTACTACCTCTTCACCCGCGACCGCAACTGGCTTGCCGACATCGGCTATCCGATCATTAAGGAGAGCGCCTTTTTTGCCACCGACATTCTTTCGCCCGCCGAGGGGATGCTCACAGTCAGTCCTTCGTATTCTCCCGAGCATGGCACCGCCGATCTCGGATCGACCTACGCTATCGCCGTAACCCGCCAGATCCTCTCCGACGCAATAGCGGCTGCCAACACTCTTGGCATCGATCAGGAATCGGTAGCGGAGTGGAGCTCACGTCTGGACAGTCTGCCCCCCTACCGTATCGGAGCACACGGGCAACTTCAGGAGTGGTGGAACGACATTGACGACCCGACCGACAAACACCGCCACACAAACCATCTTTTCGGCCTGCATCCCGGCAACTCGATCAATGTACTGGCTGACACGACCCTCCGGCAGGCATGCATGACCACACTGAACCAGCGAGGCGACGAAGCGACCGGATGGAGCATGGGTTGGAAACTCAACCACTGGGCACGTCTGCTTGACGGAGCACACGCATATACCCTTTTCCACAATCTGCTCTGCGAAGGAACCGGAAATAATCTCTGGGATCAGCATCCGCCATTCCAGATCGACGGCAATTTCGGAGGAACAGCCGGCATCGCAGAAATGCTTCTTCAGAGCCACAACAACGCGACACTGCACCTGCTGCCGGCTCTGCCTCCGCAGTGGAAATCAGGCTCTGTCAAAGGTCTGCTGGCACGCGGAGCGTTTGAAGTCGACATCGATTTTGCGGATTCAAAGCTGAAAAGCGCCACAATCCGCTCGCTTGCCGGCGAACCGCTGACCGTTCGCTACTCCGACAGTGAGGTCTCGACTCCGACAGCGAAGGGCGACACATTCGTCGTGGTCGCAACGCCTGAAGGAATCAGCCTGACCAGACAGTAGATCTCAGAAAGTGTAAGTGACAGTGAATCCCCCCTGAAGGCCTCCGCCTGAGGGGGCGATCCATGTCGACAGGTCGAGACCGCCACTCTCGGCCGGGTGATTTCTGCGAAAATCTGCACGCCGGGCAAGCTTTTTCTGATCGCCGCGGAAATAACCGGTCAGCTCGTTGAGCGGGTCGAGCAGAAACGCGACGGCATAACCGAGCACCTTCGAGCCGAACAGACGGTAACCGTTGCTGACAATATAGCGTTTGGCAACATAGAATCCTTCGCCCAGAATCGACCCGACAACAGGAGTAATGATCAGATCCTCGACCGAAGGGATCTCGTTGAACGCCTCGAAACCGTATTCCCAGAAAAATGTCGAGATGCAGAAAGAGTAGAGAAACGATCCCCACATATTGAATCCGTTGGAGCGCGCGCCCATATAATAGGCCGCTCCTGCATAGGGATGGAGAACATAGTTGAATATCGGGCTGTCTTTGTCCCAGACAGGCCCGAGGTGGACGTTGCGCCACCAACGCTCAAACATTCCGACCTTACCGTTTTCAGTTTTGTTCCATGCCGTCGCATCGGAGGGCAGAGCCTCAAGAATAAGCATCGTCGAGACTCCGGCCCCCATCAGAATTCCGGTATTGAGCCACAGACGGCGCCAGTCGGGCATGCTACGGGTCCGCGAATAGGGATAGTCATAGAGCGTCAGCTTCTCGCCGACTTCCTGACATCCCAATGCGATCTCGGCACTTGAAAGCTCGCTGGCAAGAAGCATCGAATCAGTCGCAAGAGTATCCGTGACAGCCGGGATTGCATCGAAAGCAATTTCGGCAACAACGTCCGACGTATCGGCCAACGCAATAGAGTCGGAAGGAATAGACAGACCGTTTCCGACGGCCACTGACGGAATCAGCAAAGACAGTAATATGACGAAACAGGGCTTCATAATCTTCTCAAATGATAAACCGGAACAGACTCCGGATCTGATTGTGATGATTTTTCTATTAAACAAGACTGCAGCCTCATCTGTTTTGTAGTAAGTAAGTGTTCAAATTTAAACGATAGTAAGTGAACGAAAATCTTTTATACAATCTGCTGCTTCTTTTTTGCCGCTTCCGGATTGTCGATCAGTCGAATATCTCGATATTCTCCTTCCCTCCGCACCGGAATCGGCTAAAAAAATAAGCTCGCATATTGTATAAATTAAATTTGAACACTTACTTAAAAGAAAAACTTCCACAGCTCAGATCCTGTTGACATTTTCTCCATAATTGGCCGAAACTCCCACATTTTTTTTGGCCATTGAGGTTTAAATCACTATTTTTGCGTCGATTTTCGACAGAATTTCTTCCATTCATCATCCCGTGAACAGTCTCAACCGCATTATTATAGTCCTGACCTCTCTGACAGCATTCGCGTTCAGTGCCGGTGCCCGTCCTGCCGAAGAAACGGCCGACAGCATTGCATTGTGCGATTCGGTGCCGGCCGACTCTGTTGCAAAATCAAAAGGACTGATAGCCAAAATAATCGATTATTTCGGAAAATCAAACCGCGACACTTCAAACCGCAAGTTCGATATGAGCATCATCGGCGGTCCGCACTACTCGTCGGACACTAAATTCGGAATCGGACTGGTAGCAGCCGGATTCTACCGGACGACGAAATCAGACACGATCACCCAGCCGTCGAACCTGTCGCTCTACTCAGACGTGACCACTTCCGGATTCTACATGTTAGGACTCCGCGGCGATCACATATTCAACAATGACGCGCGACGCATAAACTATAATGTCTATTTCTATTCCTTTCCCCGTAAATTCTGGGGCATAGGCTACAAACAGGGTATCGACATGGATAACGCGTCGAATTACAAAGAACTGTATTTCGACGCATCGGTCGACTTTCTGTGGCGTGTGAGGAAGAACCTCTATCTTGGGCCGGCCGTACAATATGCCTACGTCAACGCCCGCCACCGCGCCCGTCCCGAACTTTGGAACGGACAACCGCGCCACCTCAGCACATTCGGCATCGGCTTCCGAGGCCAATACGACACCCGCGACAACTTCACAGCCCCGCAGCGGGGAGTGCTTTTCCAGCTCGAGCAGCGTTTCTGTCCGGCTTTTCTCGGCAACACCTATGCGTTTTCATATACTGATCTGCGGCTGTGCGGCTACCAGCATCTATGGCGTGATGCCGTGGGCGCAGCCCGCTTCCACGGACGTCTCGCCTACGGAACAGTGCCCTGGGACATGCTCTCGACTTTCGGAGGCAGCAACTCAATGCGCGGATACTATGAGGGACGATTCCGCGACAAAGGAGAAATGGATCTGACATTCGAATTGCGCCAGCACATATGGCGACGCAACGGCATTGTGCTCTGGTTCGGTGCCGGCACTGTTTTCCCGAAACTATCTAAAATACAATTCCGACATATACTCCCCAACTGCGGTATCGGCTACCGCTGGGAATTCAAAAAGCTCACCAACGTCAGGCTCGATTTCGGACTGGCCAAAGGTGAGACCGCCTTTATATTCAGCATAAATGAAGCATTCTGATCAAAACCAATCAAAAAACCGGCTCGCAGCCGTTCTGCTTATCTGGGTTCTCGCCGCATGTATCGTTCCGAACATCTGGCTGTCGCTGACCGAACCGCTCACGGCCGTACAGGCTCTTGCCAACATCCTGCTTCCGGCAGGGATCTATGCTGTCCTGATGTCTCTGTCGCGCCACATAGGACGCTCATCGCTGTGGATGATCACTGTCATGTTTTTCGCAGCATTCCAGATTGTTCTGCTCTACATGTACGGGCGATCGATCATCGCCGTCGACATGTTTCTCAACCTTGTCACTACCAATCCGGACGAAGTCGGCGAACTTCTCGGCAACATGTTTCCGATCATAGCCGCAATCATCATCATTTACCTGACACCTATCTCATTATCTGTCGTAGCCGTGGTCGGCAAATGGCGACTGACACCACGCGCGCAATCCGTGACACGCCGTTCGGGAATCGCACTCGCCCTCTGCGGTCTGATTCTTGTCGGATGTTCGTTTTTCTCCTCGCGACCTTATTCTACGCTGACAGACCTCTATCCGGTCAATGTTCTCTATAATGTCGGGCTGGCTGTCGACCGCACGAAACGTCTCGCATCCTACCCCGAAACATCCTCGGAATTCACATTCAGAGCAACGTCCACACACACCGACTCCGTTCCGGAAATCTATGTCGCAATCATCGGCGAAACCTCGCGTGCCGACAACTGGCAGCTTTTCGGCTATCACCGTCCGACCACGCCTGAACTTGTCGGGCGCAGCAATCTCGTAGGCTTCGGCAAAGCTCTATCCCAAAGCAACACGACCCACAAATCCGTGCCGATGCTCCTGTCGGCTCTCGACGCATCGGACTTCGGAGACTCGCTCTACACCTCCAAAAGCTTCATCACGCCTTTCAAAGAGGCGGGATTCAAGACTGCTTTCATCTCGAACCAGAACCGCAACCATTCATTCATAGACCGCTTTGGCGAAGAAGCAGACACCTGCGTTTTCATCAGAGAACTGCCCGCCAACACGATCAACAGACATTACGACACCGACCTTCTCGAATATCTTGACCGACAGATAGCCGATGGCGGCTCACGGCAACTGATCGTCCTCCACACCTATGGATCGCACTTCAACTACATCGACCGCTATCCGCAGGAGAGCGCACAATTCAGTCCCGACGGTCCGGCTGACGCAATCAAAGCATTCCGCAACGAGCAGCTTAATGCCTATGACAACACCATTACCCTTACATCACGGCTTTTGTCGTCGATCATGGACCGGCTTGAACAATCCGGTCTACGCTCGGCGCTGATCTACACGAGCGACCACGGCGAAGACATCTTCGACGACGAACGAAATCTGTTTCTCCATGCATCGCCCTGTCCGAGTTACTATCAGATTCACGTCCCGTTTCTGATCTGGACATCATCAAATTTCAACGAGGCCTATCCAGATTTGCTCAACAACGCGACCATCAACAGCGAGAAATTCGTTTCGTCCTCGAAAGCCTATTTCCACACCCTTATGGAGATTGCCGGAATCGCGTCGCCGCGTGTCAGACCGTCGGCATCGCTTGTAAATGCCTTCTACGCTCCGGAGCAGCCAGTCTATCTCAACGACCACAACCGGTCAGTCACACTGCGCGAATCGGGACTGATGACTCCTGACTTCCATAAACTCGACTCGATAGGCATCAGCTACGACATGAAATAAATGCGGCCCGATCCCTATCAATTTAAAAAAATCGCTTACTTTGCATCAGAACCAACTGACCATCTGATATATGTGGAAAACCTTGTCTATCGAACTCTTCTTTATTTCGTCACTACCGGTCTTCCCGAAATCCTATGACGAACGGATTGCCGACGCAATGAATTCGGGCGACTGGTTTGCGCTCGACTCCATCTACAACGCCGCGCCGAAAGACTCCGGTTTTGAAATTCACAAAAGAGAAAGGGCCTTCGGCTCTGGAAACGACAGGTTTCATTGCCGTTGAGGTCCTGAAGGCACTTAGAGCCGGTTCCCCAATATTTGTTAATGCTGGGGTCGCATATCTCTGAGTGATTTTTGTCTTGTGATGAAGGAGCGTAGCCGTAGCTACGTGACTGAAAAACAAGACAAAAAGCGCCGGAGAGATGCGATGATAAGGTAATTTAATACATCAGCACACAACACCCCAATTCAGTTA
>JAIDJZ010000052.1 GCA_029051965.1 Paramuribaculum sp.
GTGGTAAATGAAGTTTTCATAGATGTAACGGTCGACTGCTGCAAGTTTCTTTGATACGGATGCTGAGTTGGGCGCTCCGGATCCTATGTTGTAGGACAGACCCCCGAGAATCAGTGAATCAGCCCCAAAGTTACGGAAAACCGCGCAGTTTTTCAACAGGTCTTTGCGAAGAAGCGCGTCGGCTTCCGGTTCGGGGAGAGCTTTGGTCCGGCTGAACTTCTCGCCGGGTAGAATGAGATGGCCGTAGCCGACCAGAGGCCAGTGGCGTGGCTGATGGAGGGTTTCATATTTCTTTATGATTCCGACGGCGACTTCGAATAGCGAGTCGGTTGCTGCCGGAGTGGCGTTTTCTGGCGCGGGTTCAGTGCCAGCGGCCGCGCCCATGTTGATGAACGCGCCGATGAGCAGCAGTGCTCCGCAGATTATGGCAAAGAGTTTTTTCACAATTGTAGAGTCTGGTGAGGGTTGGGATTCGATTCAGAGTAAAAACATTGCAGCGGGCTGAAGGTTCACGCGCTCTTAGAGCCGGTTCCCCAGCATTAACAAATATTGGGGAACCGGCTCTTAGATCCGAGAGGGAACAATGGTTGCCGGAGCTGACAGAAGACTTCGCAGAGCGGCGAGCGTCTCCGCCGCCTGAGAGGTGGCTGCCGAGGCTGTGCGGGAGCAGACTCCGGCGTAGGCGGTGGCTGCGATCCGTGACGCGACGGTCTTTTCGATTAGCAGGCGCACCGTCGGGGCTGAGATTGTCGCCGGGATCTCCATTTCGAGGGTGAGGATTCCGACATCGTCGCCGGAAGGGCTGACGGCTGCGCCTGTGGCTGCGGCAATGGCAGCGGCTTCCCCTTCGGCGAGGCATAAAAGTGCCTGGGTCTGGTCGCGGGTCAGCAGTGGCGGACGGTCTGCGGACAGATGATGGCGCAGGGCGGTTTCGGCCAGCAGGGTGCTGACAATGGCTTCTGTTGAGATTGCGATTGATGTTTTCATTTCTTCGGGTCAGTTTTTCATGGTTTTGGATTCGGGACCGGATGAGGGGAGGGGAATGTGGCGGTGGTGGCGACGGTTGCGCTTTTGGCGGGCTTCGCGGCGCAGACGTCCGTAGAGAAATGCCGCGGCGGCGGGACGGATGTAGAAGCGCGGGGCATTGCCTTCGCAGAGCACAAGGGCCAGGGCTTCCGACTCGGTGATCCCTTTGCGGGCGATCAGCCGGTCGACACGGCGTCGCAGCTCATCGAATGCCGCTGTCGGACCGTCGTGGGTGGTTCTGTCGAGTCCGTTGCGCCGCAGATATGAGAGCCGGCGGCGTGCATAGGTGAAGGTGACGTAGAATTCCGGAGCGGGCGATTCGGCGGCAGCCTTCGCGATCTGCGCCGCCGTCAGAGGTCGGGTCGATTCGCTGACGATGCGGCGGCAGATGCGGAGGAAGTCGCGGTCGCGACGGTTTTTCATAGTAATAGACTGTGTGTTGGCTGTCATGGTGTGTGATATCGGTTTATTAAGCGAAAGATTGTTGTGATGTGTGTTGGCAAAGTTACAATGAGGGCTGGGCCGTCAGTGATGACACGCTTGCTAATAAATGTTAAAGCGCGGGCGCTTGTTCGGAAGCGGTTGGGTTATGAGTTGACAATCAGTCGGTTTCTTGCAGCGCGAAATGAGTTGAAGCTGTCGAGAAGATCGAGGATAGCGATGCTTGAATTGCGCAGCTGGGCGTCGTAGAGCGCGGCGGAGGTGTGGTTGTTGGTAATATGACCCTGCAAAGCGCTGCTGACGCCTGAGATCTGGTTGAAAAGCTGCATCTGGAGATTGAGCAGCTGATAGGCGCCTGCGCACTCGCTGCTGCCGACCGTCTGACGGATTTCCCCTTTGCCGGGCACGTAGGGTATGACCGAGTTGGGGCGTGCCCACAGCTCGCCGAGCATTTCGAGGGTAAGGCCCGGAGGCAGGCCGTCGGAAGGGGCGAGAAGTGCGCCTTTGGCCGATACGCTCATTATGTGGTCGATCAGTGTGATGAGCCGGTTGACTGTGCGCTGCTGGTCGATGATGTCCTCGACAAGCGAATGGACCTCTCCGTCGATCAGGGGGTAAAATTTGACCGCGAAGGGGTGGAGCGAGTGGGCGTATGGGGAATCGAATTCGTCGAGAATCATTCCGTCGGGGGCCATCATGCGACAGTGCCAGCGCAGAGTCGTGGAGGGTCGTGTGATGATCTCAGCCGGTGGGTTGCCGTCTGCAGGATGGCTGCTTCTGTTATCGGCGGAGGCAAGAAAGAAGCGGCCCGACGAGGGTTCGTGACACCGCAGGACCGACCGGCTCTCGAGAGTCCATAGCTCAATGACCCGGCATCTGTGGCTGCCGGCATCGAAAAAGGAGCGGCTGACGCTGTCGCCGAGCGGTCCGGCCGGCCCTTCGTGCCACGACGTATGGTAGGCCGCGGCTATCCGCGCTGCCCGACGGCCTCCCTGTGGGGCGAAGCGCATCAGCACTTCGCGCAGGCTCATCGAATGGAGCATTCCGACAAGCTCGATGTCGAGTCCGCGCGGATCGGTGAACCGGTTGATGAAAAACGAGTCGGGGCTGATATTGTCGACCCAGACCCCGTCGCCGGCAAGACGTCGCTCCGCCACTACGCGCTGGACCGCGCATCCCGAAATGAGAAATTCCTCGAGCATCCGGCAGTCGAGTTCGGTCAGAGCGTTGCGCGAAGCTGTCGCCTCGTCGGGCTCGGGGGTGACTGCCTGACGGTCGGGCGACGACAGGGAGTTGCGGAAGTTGCCGACCACCGATTTGACAAGCTGCCGGATCAGATTGTTGGTGTGGGGGCGGAAGCCGGCTCTGAGAGCGGAGTCGTGTTCGCTCTCCCCGTCGGCGCCGGCATCGTTCCACTGGCGTCCGTAGGTATAGTCTTTATAGCGCCGGCGCCGGGCGCGCAGAGGTTCTCCTTCGCGCCACGCTTTAAGTGCGAGTTCGATATATTTCATTGGTCAGCAGATAAACAGGTTGGAATCCGCGACGCCCAGGCTGGCGAGCATCTGCGGGGTCAGATGATAGATGTCGTCGGAATCGGGCAGCATGACGGCCATTATCCGCGTTTTTCCTCCGTCGAGAGGTGGCTGGACCGTCAGTAGTCCGTCGCCGACGACAGCGACCGGACGGGCCCGGCCGGATCGGGCGAACGGGTTGCTCTGGGCAGCCGCGTCGGGGCTTGCGGGGTCGGTGACGATGAGTGCCGGACGTTCCCAGGAGTCGCAGTCGGCCGAGGCGACCCGCAGGCATCCGTCGGGCAGCCGTGCAGAACAGCTTCCGGGACACCTTTCGCTGAAAGTCAGTCGAGGCCCGATGTCGGTCAGGGGGAGATCGGAGAATGGTGCGGTATTCAGCAGGCCGACGTACCATGCGCGCATCTGGAGCGTGAGGATGCGGTCGAGGTCGGGCCCGTCGGACCGGCTGACGGTGCAGTCGGTCCTCAGAGGCTCGAACCCTTTCGCGGTCTTCCACAACTCAAGCATGGAGTCGGCCGTGAGGGTGATTGGATTCATGATGGAAATAAAGGTTGTGAACAATCGGATGTGAGCGGATCTCCATTATTCCGAAACGATGCGGAGGTGGGCTTTCGGATGGCGCAGGACAAGACAGCTTGCCTCGGTTGCCACAAGCGCGTCGGTGTTGCGCACGCCGGAGCTCTTCAGGTCGAGGTGTTCGACACGGAAGGGGATGTGGGAGTACTTCGTCAGATACTGCGGATCGATGACCATTCCGTCATTTTCGTGGCCGCACTGATCGAAGACTTCGTTGTGGACAACGCAGAGCACCCCGAATTTCGAGCGCAGCTCGGTGAAGTCGATGCCCCAGCGGGTCACGGTGTCGGAGGCGGAGATCACTTTCGTGTACTCCATATTGTTGAGGCGTTCGATCAGACCGGACCCTCCCATGAGGATTTTGCGGGGCGATCCGGCGCAGTCGCCGGTGAACGCTTTGCGCATGAGAGCCACGAGAGTCTCCGTCGAGATGGGCTCGTCGGTCAGGGCGAATTCCTCGCCGGCCTGATTCCAGATTCCTTTGGTGAAGAGCACCTCGTCGAAACGCCGCGGATCGGTCAGTCGGGCCTGAACGCCGAAAAGGAAACTCTTTTCCATTCCGAGGCGCATGTCCATGATCGCTACTTCCTCCTGGTCGGAGAGAGTCCATCCGACCTCTTTCGATGAGAGCTTGGTCAGGATTGAATTTTCAACCTGGGCCTTGAAGATTTGGCAAAAATTGGTTGATTTGACGGGAAGTGCTTCAAACTGAGGTGTCTGGACGTCGAGTTCGCCTGCCGCGCGGCCCATTCTGACGAGTCGCTGGCCACTCTGGCCGAATGAGGCGGCTGCTTTCTGCTCGTCGGTCAGGTTGAGGGCAATCACATTCAGCGGATTGGAACTGCCTTTGTCGATGTCGACAACGTAGAGGATGACGGGTTGGCCGTCGACTCCGGTAGTGCCGTCGATCATTACAGTTTCGGTCATCGCAATCAGGTCGGCGTTCTTGACCTTCAGCGAGTAGGTCTGATAGCCGCTGTAGTCACCGCCTGCAATCTTTGAGATCGCCGCCGTGGCTGGTGGTCGGTGCTTTGGCGTCGACCGAATAATAGTCGACAATCATTGATGAGGCGTGGCGCGCGCCGACCATTCGCGAGATCTGGTCGACAGGAGTGGCCATCGGGCGCACCTTGACGACACGGCTGTCGATCTCGTTGAGCAGAAGCGAGGGAGAACCTTCGCGGGCAGCGCCTGTGGTCAGAGGGCCGTCGATGACTTTGGGTGTGGTTTCGTCGGATGTGATGATTTTTGTGGTTTCGTCGGATTTGTACATGTTCAGATTTGATTAAAGGTTAGAAAAAGAGATGATTGAAACGGTTTTCGTCGGTCAGGGCCGGCGGGACTGCGGTCAGTCCCAGACCCCTCGGGGGAGTTCCGACAGGAAGTTCTCGGCAAGCGAGCGGGCGGTCTCGGGGGTGTCGTGTCGGCGCAACGGATTTTCGAACAGCGCGGGGCGCGACATGAAGCTCTCGGCCATTTCGTTGCGGGCGCGCAGATATCCGCGCTGTTCGGCGTCGGCCACCATCTGTGAGATCTCTTCCGGAGTCGGTCCGGAGGGCTGAGGCGTTTCCGGCAGCTGGGGCGTCTCCGGTTGCTGGGGCGTCTCCGGTTGCCGGGACTCCTGCGGCATCTGAGCGTCCGGTTCTTCAGGGATTTCGGGACTGACTGCTGATTCGGGAAGCTGGGAATCCGTAGTTGCAGAGGTTGGTTGAAGGTCTGTTTCCATAGGTCTTGGTCGGTAAATAGATTGAATCGGTTCGTTTCGGTGATGCAAAGTTACGGGTCCGGACCGGCCTCCGGAGTGTCAGATTCAATATTTGGAGAATCCGGAGGCATGGCATTGTGGCAGGCAATGTTAACGGAGTGAAAAAAATAGTAATTGAACCTTTCCATAAATCCAAAAAAATTGTTTTATCTTTGTGTGCGGAATCATTTTTTCAGTGTCTTCCGCCGAAATACATTCTTTGCATAACCCAATTACAATGAGTTACAGCTTTTTAGATTTTCTTTGCCTGCTCGGATCAGTCGGACTGTTCCTCTATGGCATGAAAGTGATGAGCGAAGGCCTGCAGAAAGCGGCGGGCGACCGTCTTCGCAACATCCTCGGGGCAATGACCCGTAACCGATTCACCGGAACTCTTACCGGATTTCTGATTACCGCATTGATTCAGAGTTCATCCGCATCGACGGTAATGGTAGTCAGCTTCGTCAATGCAGGTCTGATGACCCTTGCCCAGTCAATGGCTGTGATCATGGGTGCGAACGTCGGAACGACATTTACAGCATGGATCATCTCTCTCTTCGGATTTAAAGTCAACATATCGGCCTTTGTGCTGCCGATGATCGGCATCGCGGTGCCCCTGCTCTTCTCCAAGAAAAGCCGAAACAAATCGATCGGCGAATTCTTTGTCGGGTTTGCATTCCTCTTCATGGGGCTCAATATGATCAGCACCTATGTGCCTGATCTCCAGAGTAACCCCGAGATGTTTGCCTTCCTTCAGCAATACACCAACATGGGCTTCGGCTCCGTTCTGATCTTCATGTTTGTCGGCCTTCTGGTGACAATGGTGATCCAGTCGTCGGCCGCAACATTCGCTATCACGCTGATCATGTGCAGCAAAGGGTGGATCGACTTCGATCTGTCGTGTGCGCTCGTGCTTGGCAGCAATATCGGAACAACCATCACTCCGATTCTCGCCTCGATGAGCGGAAATGTAGCCGCAAAGCGAACCGCAATGGGCCATCTGCTTTTCAATGTGCTCGGATGCGCATGGGTGCTGGTTGTCTTCTTCCCGTTTGTCCGGCTCAACGTCGGGATAACCGAACGGCTCGGCCAGGGCAATCCTGAGACTCTTTCGGCTTATGTCAACAATATCCAGCAGACCGACCCCGAAGTCTATAACAATCTGTTCAACAACCTCCCCTCCGACCATCCGCGTTTCGGCGACATAACAGCAGCCCAGAAAAAAGTTGAGACGCTCCAGCAGAGCGTGTCGATCGGTCTGGCTGTTTTCCACACAGTCTTCAATCTCATCAACCTTGCGGTAATGATCTGGCTGACCGGACTCTATGTGAAGATCGTCATGAAGCTTGTCCCGGCTAAACACAAGGAAGACGAGGAATTCCAGCTCAAGTTTATCTCCGGCGGTCTGATGAATGCTGCCGAACTCAACATCGCTCAGGCAGAAAAGGAAATTGCTGTCTACGGCGAGCGTGTGGCGAGGATGATCGGCATGGCAAAGACGCTTGTGCACACCGATACGGATTCGGAAGAATATGCTCACCTGCTGTCGCGTCTTGAGAAATATGAGGACATCTCCGACCGTATGGAAATCGAGATCGCCCACTATCTCAACCGATGCTCCGAAGGACGCCTGTCGAATGAAGGTAAGCTCCACATTGCCGCGATGCTGCGCATTGTCAGCGAAATCGAAAGCATCGCCGACTGCTGTCTCGGTGCAGGCAGGATTCTCGAACGAAAGAATCAGGCCCACGTCGAGTTTACCGACGCGATCTATACCAACATCGACGCCATGTTCCATCTCGTCAAGGAAGCTATGGACGATATGCTCAAGCTTCTGCGCGATCCCGAACATGCGCGCGAGCCTGAAATCATTGTTTCCTACAACAAGGAGCGCGAAATCAACAACTATCGCAACCAGCTGCGTGCCGGCAACATCGAGAACATCAACAACCACTCCTATCCATATCAGGCCGGCATCTATTACATGGACATGATTTCAAACCTCGAAAAGACCGGCGACTACATCATCAACGTTGTCGATGCAATCAAAGAGCAGCTTAGGCGTCAGATTGCATGACATGGATTGCTTTTCGGTGGTCGCGGGGGCTGAATTGTGTCCGGTGTTAAAATTCGGTCACAAATCCGCTACAAATCCAGTTGCGTGAGCCGTTGTTTCATAACGTTTGCGTACATTTGTAGTAGACAATTCTCACGGAAACCAACAAATGTCGGCCAATCCTTCATCAGATTTGAATGCATCAAGTGCGGGACGTGTCCTGATAGCAGACACGGAATCGCTTATGTGTGAACTCCTGCAGGTTCGTTTGGAAAACGAGGGGTTCGGGGTCGTCATCGTCTCGAAGGGAGCTGATGTGATGAAATTCGACATCAGTGAGTTCTCGATCGTGCTTGTCGATCTTATGGGCGAACCGGTCGACGGCCTGCAGGTGACAGCTGCGATCAAGCAGAATCCGGAGACTGTCGGTGTGCCGGTCATCATCATGTCGGCGAAAGCCTCGGAAGACGACATCGTCGACGGGCTGGAGGCCGGGGCGGACGATTATATTGCAAAGCCCTTCTCGACACGCGAGCTGATCGCAAGAGTCAAGTCGGTCATCCGCCGCCGCAACATGATCAACGCTCGTCGTCTGGCCAACGTTGTCCGCTTTCAGGACATGACCCTCGATATCGGGGCAGGTACGGCATTCATCGACGGCATGGAGCTCTCTCTGACCCAGAACGAATTTAAACTGCTCGCTCTATTCCTGCGTCGGCGCAACCACTTTTTCGAGCGCGCCCAGATCCGCGAGATTGTCTGGAATAATGACAGCGGGATCAGCGACCGGGCCGTCGACACAAGCATCTCGCGTCTGCGTAAGAAACTCTTTGACTATGGCCGCAACCTGGTCAACCGCAAAGGTTTCGGCTATGGATTTGTTGAATAGAAGCGTCGCCGCAAGGTGCGCCACGATGGTGAGTTGAACGTCATGTCACAGAAATCCGCTGCCAATCCCCTCCCTTATTGTTTTGACCCGAACGTCATTGAAGCCGGATGCGACGAAGCCGGACGAGGCTGTCTGGCCGGTCCGGTCTACGCCGCCGCGGTCATCCTTCCCCGAGGATTCAGCCATCCGTGGCTCAATGATTCGAAGCAGGTCAGCGAGAAACGTCGCGACGAGCTTCGCGCCGTCATAGAAAACGAGGCTCTCGCATGGGCCGTCGGAGTCGTCGATAATGAAGAAATTGACCGGATCAATATTCTGCGCGCATCCATTCTGGCCATGCATCGCGCGCTCGACGCGCTGAAACTGCGGCCGGAAGCCATAATCGTCGACGGCAATCGCTTCAGCCCCTACGGCGAGATCCCGTGGGCCACGTTTGTCAAAGGCGACGGACGCTTCGCCAACATTGCCGCCGCCTCGATTCTTGCTAAGACCCACCGCGACGAAGCAATGCGCCGGCTGGCCGACGAGTGTCCGGGCTATGGGTGGGAGATTAACAAAGGCTATCCGACCAAAGCCCACCGTGAAGCCATCGCCAGACTTGGCGCCACACGGTTCCACCGCCGCTCGTTCAGGCTGCTCGACAATCAGCTGACCCTCTTCTGAAAAAGGCAATAATTCGCTGACGGTGTCGTTATATAAAGGTAAGATAATTTTAATGAAGCGCTTATCCTCCGATATATACTCTCTCATCGCAATCCTGCTTTGCGTCGTCGGACTGTTGATGCCGTCCCGTGCGGCCGCTTTTGAGGCCGATTCCTATGCCGCGTCGTCGGCCCTCGCTTCCGGGCGATGGGTGAAAATCAGTGTGACTTCTTCCGGAATCCACTTTATTTCAAACGCGACTCTTCGCAACTGGGGTTTTGCCGACCCGTCAAAAATCAGCATTCATGGCTATGGTGGCCAGAGACTGCCCGACCGTCTTTCACGTGCCGGATATATCGATGATCTGCCCCGTCAGCAAGTGGTCAGGACTGCAACAGGAATCTATTTCCACGCCGTCGGGCCGGTCAGCTGGACCTATTCGGGCAACAACTCCTACCATTCGCTCAATCCGTTTTCGTCGGTGGGCTGCTATTTTGTGACTGACAGTCAGACGGATCAGTCCGATCGTGAAGTGCCGGTCGAAGGATTTGAGACGGTTACCTCCACTCCTGCCACAACGTTTATCGACCGAACCTTTCACGAGGTTGACCAGACGTCGCCAGGCTACACCGGCCATATGCTGCTCGGCGAGGATTTCCGCAGTCAACGTTCGCAGACTTTCAGTCTGAGTCTGCCCGACCGCGTCGAAGACACGCAGGTATGGATCCGCTCGTCGTTTGTCGCAGCAGTGTCGTCCCGTTCGGTGCTCTCATATTCGGTCAACGGCACTCCGCTCTCACAGACCTCCGCTCTCTCGGCCCTCAATGACTATATCTACGGCTCACGTGCGACCCTTGCGGCAAATGTCGACATGACAGGCAGTTCGCTCGCTTTCGGCATCACATTTAATCCTCAGGGAGTCGTGACCTCAGCCAACCTCGACGGAATCTCGGTCAACTACACCCGGCGAATCGCTCTGCGCGACAACAGACTCTCTTTCATCGTAGCCTCCCCGTCGGTCAGTCTCGAGGGTGCCGACGCATCGACAATCGTATGGGATGTCACCGATCCGCTGCGGATTACCGCTCTGCGCACAATCCCTTCCGCCAGCGGAGTGAGCTGGACCAACACCTATTCAGGACGCCGGTCCTACGTGGCCTGGAATCCCGGAGCATCCCTCCCGTCGCCGACATATGTAGGCGAGGTCGCCAATCAGGATCTGCATGCGACGCCCGACGCAACAGACATGGTGATTATCACCGTGCGCGACTGGGCCGGTGAGGCAGAGCGCCTCGCGCAGTTCCACCGCACAAACCCGGCCGATCCGCTCAACGTCGTTGTGGTCACTCAGGACGACATCTTCAACGAATTCTCTTCCGGAGTCCCCGATGTCTACGCCTTCCGCCACTATCTCAAGATGCTCCATGACCGTGGCAAAGCATCCGGCCATCCGCTCCGCTATGCCCTGCTGTTTGGCCGCGCGAGTTTCGACGGACGTCTTCTCTCACCTGAGATGAAAGCCCTGCGCGAGCCGGTCATGCCTACGTGGCAGTCGGAAGAGGGACTTTCAAAGACCGACTCATTCACCTCCGACGATCCGATTGCGATGCTCGACGACAATTCCGGCACCGACCTCGCATCATCCGACCTCTCGCTGGCGATCGGCCGCGCGCCGATCCATTCGCTGACAAATGCCAGAACATTTGTCGACAAAGTGATAGCCTACTCGCAGAACACCTATCCGACCGATTGGAAAAATCAGGTGGTCATGATGGCCGACAATGGCGATCTCGGTGTCTTCATGAAAGATTCCGAACGACAGTTCGCGAATTTCAACGCCTCTGAGTCGGGCTCCAACATGTTCTATACGAAAGTCTATATCGATGCCTTCGACATTGTCGGCGGCCAATGTGTCGGCGGTCGCCAGCGTCTCCACAGGATGCTCGACGAAGGAACCCTCTGGTGGAACTATATCGGCCACGGAGCAATCTCGACACTTGCCGAGGAGAACGTGATGACCAACACCGACATCAATAACATGTACAACCGTCGCTGGCCGCTTCTCTTCGCCGCCACATGCTCGTTTGGCAAGCATGACGGTCCCTACGTGTGCGGATCGGAGACTATGCTTCTGACCCCCAACGCAGGCATCATCGCGGCAATTGCGCCGACGCGTGAGAGCATGATCTCCCACAACGGCACCATATCGGCTGCCGTGGGGGCGACAGCCTTTGAGCGCGACTCCGACGGACGATTCCACACAATCGGTGAGATCGTGCAGCGCGCCAAACGCTATATGCTGAAAAACTCGACTTCCGCAGCAAATAATCAGAAACTCTACTACATCCTGCTTGGCGATCCGGCACTGCGTCTTGCGACTCCGGAGCCTCGCGTCGTACTCGAACAGATCGGCGACGACGACGTCAACGAGGATAATCAGTGCACCATAATGGCCCGCCAGAGGGTGCGCCTGCGCGGCTCGGTCTATGACCCTGAGGGGCAGCTGATGCACGACTTCAACGGCTCACTCTCCCTCGCACTCTATGATGCCGAATACTCGACAACCTCCAATGGCGCTACGACCGGGGGCGGAAAGCCGACCGAAGGAGAAGCCGTGACCTTTGAGGAACAGGGTGCTAAACTCCACGTCGGGCGCGATTCGATCCGCAACGGACGTTTCGACATCACGATCGCAATGCCCTCGGAAGTCTCCGACAACTTCCGTCCTGCCGCCCTGAACATGTACGCTCTCGCCGACGATGGACGGGAGGCAATCGGATGCAACCGCCAGTTCTATGTCTACGGCTATGATGACTCTGCCGAACCCGACACCAGCGCTCCAGTAATCGAATATGCCTTCCTCAACCACGAATCCTTCACTCAGGGAGGAGTTGTCAATGAATCGCCTATGTTCATAGCCTCTGTTTCCGATGACATCGCGATCAACCTTTCGACCGCTGGCATCGGACATCAGATGACCCTCCGCCTCGACGATTCCAGAACCTTCAGCGACGTTGCATTCTATTATACTCCCGCACCCGACGGATCATCCTCAGGCACGATTGCCTACCCCGTCGAGGACCTCTCGGAAGGAAACCACACGCTGACATTCCGCGTCTGGGACACCTCCGGCAACTCCGCGACAAAAACCCTCTCGTTCTTTGTCGAACAGGGCGCGACTCCGAAGATTTTCGACATCTTCACCGACGCAAATCCCGCCTCGACAGAAGCCAACTTCTACATATCCCACAATCGGCCCGACTCGCGTCTGACAGTGACGCTCGACATCTACGACATGCTCGGTCACAGAGTCTGGACCTCGACCGTCACAGACCGTTCCGACATGTTCCTCTCGGCTCCGATCCGATGGGACCTCAACGATATGGGAGGCCGGCGCGTTGGCCGTGGAATCTATATCTATCGGGCAACTGTGACAACCGACACCGGAGTTGTGCAGTCGGCCGGACGGCGCATTGCCGTGACAGGACTTTAAGAGTATGTTTACTTTTAACTCAGGTTAGCATAAAGATGGATTTTTGAGTGATTTCAGCGAGTTGAGAAAGGAGC
>JAIDJZ010000053.1 GCA_029051965.1 Paramuribaculum sp.
GACCTGTTCGGGCGAGGGGATGCCCATTGTCTCGATGAAGAAGCGGTCCCAGTTCACGGTCGGATACATCTCTTTGAGCTGGGCGAACGAGCGGGGATTGTACATCGCGGGGATGTTGCGGCTTTCTTCGCGTGTCCAGGTCGAGTCGGCGAGAAGGGTCTCGATCTTCATGACGTTTTTCATGATGCGCTGGGCGTCTTTTTTCTTGTAGCCGGCGTTCATCATCTGCTTGACTATCAGTTTCTGATAGGCTTCGCGCACTTCCTTGTTGCGCTTGTCGTTTTTCAGATAGTAGTCGGGGTCGCCGTGGCCGAGGCCGCCGCCGCTGACATACATCGCATAGTTGGCGTGCATCCAGAGGAAGAGGTCTTCCATCCCTTCGTGGGGAGTCGATTCGATTTTCTTCAGGTCGGCCTGGATCGGAGCTGCGCCTTCGCGGTTGCGGCGCACAGAGTCCATTGCCTGGTTGTAGATTGTCGAGACCTTGAAGGCCACGGTGCCCGGCTGGGGGTTGGTGGCGGCAAGGTTAAGCACGATGTTCTTGACGCGCTGTTCCGACGTGTCGGAAAGAACGTCGAATTTTCCGTAGCGGGAGTGTTCGGGAGTCAGCGGGTTGGCTTTCTGCCACTTTGAGTTGACGTGGCGGTAGAAGTCTGTTCCGGCAGGGATCGAATTGTCGATCTGGGCCGGATCTAAGCTTTTGAGGTGTTCCTGGGCCGAAAGGCTGTTGGCGGCGAGGCCGACAGAGACGGCAAGGATGATTTTTGAAAGATTCATCTATAGTTATGTTTTAGTCGTTTGTTTTGATTGTCCCGGAATTATTTGCGGGCCGTGTACAGGGTGCATGTGCCGAATGTCATCGGGATGAAACGCGGTTCTCTGAAGCCGGCTTCGCTGAGGAGCGCGGTCATGCGGTTGCCCTGCGGAACGGCTGCGATCGATTCGGGGAGATAGCTGTAGGCTCTGACATCTTTCGAGACGATGCGTCCCATCATCGGGATGACGCATCTGGTGTAGAGATGATAGAACGGTCGGATCAGCGGCGAAGTCGGCGTTGAAAGTTCGATGACGGCGATCATGCCACCCGGTTTTGTGACGCGGGCCATCTCTTCCAGCCCTTTCGAAAGCTGCTGGAAGTTGCGCACGCCGTAGGCTACCGTGACAAGTCCCATCGACGAGTCGTCGAACGGCAGCGCCAGACAGTCGGCTTTCTTCAATTCGATGCGTTCCGAAAGGCCTGCCCCGGCCACTTTTTCCCGCCCCTTTTCAAGCATTCCTTCCGATAGATCGATGCCGACGATTCTGACGTCGGGGGTCATCCGTGCCAGGCTTATGGCGACGTCGGCTGTTCCGGTGGCCACGTCGAGCCACGGTCCGTCGGGCGACACATTATTAATATGCCGCAAGGCGCGCCTGAGCCATTTACGGTGGAGTCCGAACGACATCGCCCGGTTCATGAAGTCATAAGCCGGGGCGATATTGTCGAACATTTCCTCGACCTGTTCGGTCTTCGAACCGTTTTCCGATCCGTAGGGTGTTATATTTTCGCAGTTCAATTGGATATTTGGAGGGCGTTTTGATTTTAATTCAGCCACACTCTTAGAGTGAGAGATTTTTCAGGCAGTCGAGAACGTTGACAGCGATTCGGTCGGTCAGATCGCTCTCGTCGGCTTTGACAAAAGGCTGGCCTGTCACCTTTTCAAACAGTTCGATGTAGCGGTCCGAGATGCTGTTGACGATTTCCGGAGTCATTTCGGGAACTTTCTGTCCCGGCTGGCCCATGAAGCCGTTTTCGATCAGCCACTGGCGCACGAATTCCTTGCTCAGCTGGCGCTGTGCTTCCCCTTTTTCGAAACGTTCCTGATAGCCGTCGGCATAGAAGTAGCGCGACGAGTCGGGGGTGTGGATTTCGTCGATAAGATAGACTTTGCCGTTGTGTTTGCCGAATTCATATTTTGTGTCGACGAGGATCAGGCCTTTTTCGGCGGCCATCTGCTGTCCGCGGGCAAAAAGCAGGCGGGTGTAGCGTTCCATTTCGGCGTAGTCTTCGGCGCTGACGATGCCCTGGGCGATGATTTCCTCTTTCGAGATGTTTTCGTCGTGGCCTGCGTCGGCTTTGGTGGTGGGAGTGATGATCGGTTCGGGGAAGGCCTGGTTTTCGCGCATTCCTTCGGGGAGCTTGACGCCGCAGAGTTCACGGCATCCGGCCTGATATTCGCGCCATGCGCTTCCGGTCAGATAGCCGCGGATGATCATTTCAACGCGGAAGCCCTCACACCGGATGCCTACCGAAACCATGGGGTCGGGAGTGGCCAGTTTCCAGTTCGGGACGATGTCCGATGTCGCGTCGAGAAAATATGTCGCAATCTGGTTGAGGACCTGTCCCTTGTAGGGGATGCCTTCGGGAAGCACTACGTCGAATGCCGAGATACGGTCCGTAGCGATCATTACGAGGGTGTCGGTGCCGATCGAATAGACGTCGCGCACTTTTCCGTGATAGACTTCGGTTTGTCCGGGGAAATTGTAGTCAGTGTTGACCAATGCTTTAGCCATGTCTCAATAGGGTTTAGTTAAGTTGATAAAATCCAATGCAAATTTAGCAATAAAATCTTGCTTGGGCGATTTTTTTAACGCTAAAATCCTCCGCTGCCGGTCATTTTCCGTCCCGATGCCTTCCGGTCCGTCTCTTCAGGGGGGATGCGCAAAAAATGTTAATACTTTAGTTTTGTGGCTTCTTTTGTTTAATTTTGCAGAACAACCTCTTAAATAGTGTCAAATGAAAATAGGTGTCATCGTTGCAATGGAAAAGGAGCTGCAGCTCCTTTTGCCTCTGCTTGAAAAATATGATTCTCAGACGATTCATGGGTTTACATTCCATTCCGGAACTCTCGGCAACGCCTCGATAACGGCGATGAAGTGCGGCATCGGAAAAGTCAATGCCGCTCTCGGAACGGCAACCATGATCGACGCGTTCGCTCCCGAGCTGATCATCAACACCGGAGTGGCCGGCGGAACCGGCGGCAATGCCGGAATTCTCGATATTGTCGTCGGATCGCGCATTGCCTACCATGATGTCTGGTGCGGTCCCGGAACAGAATGGGGCGACGCTGCCGGATGTCCCCGCTTTTTCCATACGTCCGACCGTGTCAGCTCGCTCGCCTGTCTTCATGAGGGTGACACGATCAAACACGGGCTCGTATGCTCCGGCGACATATTCGTCTCCGATCCCGCAGTGGTCGAGCATATCCGGAATCTGTATCCCGACGTCGACGCTGTCGACATGGAATCGGCGGCAATTGCCCATGTCTGCCACCTGCGCGACGTGCCGTTTGCCTGCATAAGGGTGATTTCCGACACTCCGGGTGCCGACGACAACATCGCCCAGTATGAGAACTTCTGGGAAGAAGCGCCGCAGCATACTTTCGACACACTACGGACCGTTATTGAAGAACTGACCCGCAAATGAAAAAGATAGCCAGTTTCACTGTTGACCACCTGCGCCTTCTGCGAGGCGTCTATGTCTCGCGACGCGATGTGACTCCCTCGGGCGACGTCCTGACGACGTTCGACATCCGAATGACCGAACCTAACCGTCAGAAACCTCTCGACGGCGCGGCGATCCATGCGATGGAGCACCTGGCCGCGACCTATCTGCGCAATCATTCCGAGTGGGGCTCCCGTGTGATTTACTGGGGTCCGATGGGTTGCCTGACGGGCAATTATCTGATCGTCAGCGGCGAGTATGAGCCTGCCGACATCCTTCCTCTGCTTCGCGAGACCTTCGCTTTTGTCGCCGGATTTGAGGGAGCTGTTCCGGGAGCTACGCCCCGCGACTGCGGCAACTTTTCGTTCATGGACCTCGAAGAGGCCCGTCAGGCAGCCCGACGCTATCTCGATGAGGTCCTTGCTTCTCCCGGTCCTGAAAATCTTACCTATCCGGAGTGAAAGATCTCAATGCCATAAAAGGGAAATTCTACCTTCGGAGAATCATTGCCGAAGGGGAGCATGAGCATCAGGACTTCAAGTTCTCCATCTCCGACGCCCGCAAGATAGCCCGCTCGATCTCGGCATTTGCCAATAACTCCGGCGGCAGGCTGCTGATCGGAGTGAAGGACAACGGCACGATTGCCGGTGTCCGCAATGAGGAGGACATCTATGTGGTCGAACAGGCTGCGCAGCTCTATTGCCGCCCCTGTCAGCCGATTCGTTTCACGGCGATCAAGGCCGAGGACGGTGCGGTCGTGATCCGCGTCGACATCGACCCGGCCGGAGAGCGGCCGGTCATGGTCTCGGAATCCGACGGCTCATGGCGCGCCTACTATCGGGTCGCTGACGAGAACATCGCCGCCCCGCCTCTGATGGTTAAGGCGTGGCAGCGCAAAGCCGCCGACGTGCCGACTCTGTTCACGCTTTCGGAAGCGGAGCAGAGACTCATCCGCGCATTGGAAGAGCAGGATGCGCTTGATGTCGGCGACGTAATGCGTGGCTGTATGATGTCGCGCGCGATGGCCGAAGAGATGATCGTCCGGCTCTATGCTCTTTCCGTCATTGATTTCCGGTTCATAGACCGCCGTTTCCTTATTGTGGCGGCTAATCCCGAGGAGCAATGAAGCCGCCGCAGCCCTCCATAGCCGTCGTCATGGCAGTCTACAACGGAGCCGCAACTGTTGGCCGGGCGATCGATTCGGTTCTTGCCCAGCAGTTCGACGGACTGAGACTGGTCATTGTCGACGACGGATCGACCGACGCCACCCCACGCATTGTCGGTCGCTATGCGGCATCCAATCCCGAAATAATCTCGCTTCGTCTGCCGCATAATCAAGGCAAGGCGGCCGCGCTTACCGCAGGCTTTAAGGCTGTTCAGCCGCTTTATTTCATCTGTTGTGATGCCGACGACATCTTTGCCCCCGGAGCTTTTTCGGCACTTTTCAGCATAGCGCGGCGGACCGGTGCCGACATTGTGACCGGAGCGATGCGCGAGATCCGAGGCCGGCGGACGCGCCTTGTCACCCCTGCGCGGAGGATCTCATCGCTCAACGACATGCCGCTCGACACGGTCCACTTCTCGCTTTGCAACAAACTGATCCGCGCCTCGATCCTCACCGACTGCGCTATGCCTTTCGAGGGAATCGACCGCTGGGAAGATCTTGGAGTCGTTGCGAGGGCAGTTGTCCGGTCGCGCCGGATGGAATTTGTTGACGAGCCAGTCTATGACTACTGGCTTCCGCCCGGAGTAGAGTCGCTGTCCAGAAGCTCGAAGCCGCTTCTGCTCGCCGACCGCATCGCAATGACCGCCCGCCTGTCGGAATGGTTCGCGGAGCAGGGACTGGCAGGAGATTATGCCGGATTTCTCGACCACCTTAAATTTTCAGCAAAGGTCAGATATGCGCGTGCCCCCGGTCGCGATTTGCGTAAATGGGCGTCGGTTTATCCTGAGATCAATCGCAGAATCCTGCGCCTGCGCCACATTCCGCTGGCCTACCGGCTATTGTTCTATTCCGTCGGCCTCCTCTTTTCGCCGCGTCCGGCCGTCAGTCGCTGATCTTTTTTCTGCCAATGATGAAAAAAATTGTGTTAGAGTGTTTCGCAATTGGTGGCAAATTGCTAATTTCGCAACGATAAAATGCGTCAGCCCTCCGGCGCTTCCGGTTTTCGGGCGTTTCCCGGTTGCCGCTGTCATTTGGAACTGAAAAGACTAAATTGCTTAACAACATAAAGATTACCTATGGTTTACAAATTTCGCATCGTCTCTGACGAGGTTGAAAACTTCCGTCGTGAAATCGAGATTGACGCTGACTCGACGTTTCTGTCTCTCCGCAACGCAATCTGCGATTCTGTGGGCTACGACAAAAATCAGATGAGCTCATTCTTCATCTGCGACGAAGGATGGGAAAAAGATGTCGAGATCACTCTTGAGGATATGGGATCCGATTCTTCGGAAGATGTCTATCTGATGGAAGACTCCGTAATCTCTGACTTTGTCGAGGATGAGGGACAGCGCCTTCTCTATGTGTTTGATTACATGACCGACCGTTGTTTCTTCATTGAACTTCATGAAACCGAACCCGGCCGGACGCTTCTCGATCCTCTCTGCACAGTCGCCAGAGGCAAAGCTCCCGCGCAGAACATCGACCTTGATGAATTCGAGGAAAAGACCGCCAAGACAACTGTGGTCACCCCCGACATCGACGAAGAGTTCTACGGATCGACAGAATACAATCCCGACGAATTCGATTCGGAAGGATTTGACGAGATGAATTTCGACGCCTGACCAAAGCAATTCAACGACCGGTTTGGGACGCCTTCTTGCAATCGACTATGGACGCCGCAGATGCGGAATCGCGGTGACAGACTCCTTGAGAATTGTCGCCACAGGGCTTGCGACCGTCGAAACCCCGCGACTGATCGAGTTTGTGCGCAATTATGTGGCGCGTGAGCAGGTCGATGCCGTTATCGTCGGGCTTCCGCGCGATGTCCACGGACGCGACTCCGACTCGATGCGCTACATCACCCCGGGGATCAACCGGCTGCGAAAGGAACTTCCGCAGCTGAAGATCGAATTCTATGACGAACGCTTCACATCCGTGATTGCCCACCGCTCGATGATCGATTCCGGAATGAAAAAGATGCAGCGCCGCGACAAGGCTGTCGTCGACACTATGGCCGCCGCCATCATCCTCAACGACTATCTCCAGAGCCGACGCTATGCCGAGGAGAATCCCTGATAACTCAATCCTGACAACAACCTTTTTAACAATAAAAAACCGAAAACAAAATGAGTCTGCCGATCTATCTTTACGGCCATCCCGTGCTCCGTGCTGTTTCCCGTCCCGTCGACTCCGGTCGCGAAGGCCTGAAGGAGCTTGTCGAGAAAATGTATGAAACAATGTATGAGAGCGAAGGAGTCGGACTGGCTGCACCGCAGATCGGCCTCAATGAGCAACTGGTTGTCATCGACGCCGACCCCGTGGCCGAATCCTTCCCCGAATGTGCCGGACGGAAACTGACGCTGATCAATCCCGAATATGAGATTCTCGACGGCGAGAAGATTGTCCGCGCCGAAGGATGTCTGAGCCTCCCCGGTCTGTCGGAAAACGTTGCGCGCGTCGAGCACATCCTCCTGCGATGGGTCGACGAAGATTTCCAGCCTCATGAAGAGGAGATCTCCGGATTCCTTGCACGCATTGTCCAGCACGAGCTCGACCACCTCGACGGAAAACTCTACATCGACCACATCTCTCCGATCCGCAAGCAGCTCATACGCACGCGTCTGCGCAACATCGCGACCGCAAAAGTCCGCGTCGACTATCCCGTGCGCTACGCCCCGAAACGCTGATCTCTCCACCGATTCATAACAGATTACTAATTCCTTTTTTTATAAACTATCACCCCCACCAACAGACTGACCGAAATGGCCGACGACAAAAAGATTATCTTCTCGATGGTAGGTGTCTCGAAAATCTACCCTCCTCAGAAACAAGTTCTCAAAAACATCTACCTATCGTTCTTCTACGGTGCCAAGATCGGTATCATCGGTCTCAACGGCTCCGGTAAGTCATCGCTTCTGAAGATCATTGCCGGTATCGACAAGGACTATCAGGGCGAAGTCGTTTTCTCGCCCGGCTATTCCGTCGGCTACCTTGAACAGGAGCCTGTTCTCGATCCCGAAAAAACAGTCATCGACGTTGTCCGCGAAGGCGTTCAGCCGATCATGGACCTTCTTGCCGAATTCGACAAGGTCAACGAAGCCTTCTGTGATCCCGACGTGCTTGAGGATCCCGACAAGATGGACGCGCTGATCGCTCGTCAGGCCGAACTTCAGGACCGCCTCGACGCGGCCGACGCCTGGAACATCGACTCGAAGCTCGAACGCGCTATGGATGCCCTCCAGTGTCCCCCCGACGACCAGAAGATCGCGACTCTTTCCGGAGGTGAGCGCCGCCGTGTAGCCCTCTGCCGCCTGCTGCTGCAGCAGCCCGACGTGCTCCTTCTCGACGAGCCGACCAACCACCTCGACGCCGAATCGATCGACTGGCTCGAACAGCATCTGCGACAGTATCCCGGAACAGTCATCGCCATCACCCACGACCGCTATTTCCTCGACCACGTGGCCGGATGGATTCTCGAACTCGACCGCGGTGAGGGAATTCCCTGGAAAGGAAACTACACCTCGTGGCTCGACCAGAAGACCAAACGGATGGCACAGGAGGAAAAACAGGCCAGCAAGCGCCGCAAGACCCTTGAGCGAGAGCTTGAATGGGTGCGTATGGCCCCGAAAGCGCGTCAGGCAAAGGGCAAGGCCCGTCTCAACAGCTACGACCGACTTCTCAACGAAGACCAGAAGCAGCGTGAGGAACGCCTCGAGATCTTCATCCCCAACGGGCCGCGTCTCGGTCAGAAGGTGATCGAAGCGACCGGACTTGCAAAAGCCTATGGAAAGAAAAAACTGTTCGACGGACTGAACTTCATGCTGCCCCCCAACGGCATTGTCGGCGTCATCGGTCCGAACGGAGCCGGAAAGACAACGCTTTTCCGTCTCATCATGGGCCAGGAGACCCCAGACGCTGGTACGTTCGATGTCGGCGAGACTGTCAAGATCGCCTATGTCGACCAGACCCATCACGATCTTCTCCCCGAAAAATCCGTCTATGAAGTCATCTCGCAGGGAGTCGAAAGCTTCCGTATGGGCGGACGCGACGTCAACGCACGCGCCTACCTCTCGAGGTTCAACTTCACAGGGGCGGACCAGGAGAAGAAAATCGGAGTGCTCTCTGGCGGCGAACGCAACCGTCTCCACCTTGCAATGGCGCTCAAGGAAGAGGGCAATGTCCTCCTTCTCGACGAACCGACCAACGACATCGACGTCAACACCCTCCGCGCTCTCGAGGAAGGTCTCGACGACTTTGCCGGATGCGCCGTCGTTGTCAGCCACGACCGCTGGTTCCTCGACCGCATCTGCACCCATATCCTCTCATTCGAAGGCGACGGAAACGTAGTCTTCTATGAAGGATCATACTCCGACTACGAAGAATTCAAAAAAGCGCGCAACGGAGGTAAGGAACCCCCTCGCCGCCGCTACCGCAAACTGATGGAATAATCCGTCAGCTACGGTCATATTTCAGCCCGTTTCCGGCCCCCGCTAATCACTTTTGATTACCTCCGGAGGCCGCCCGGCAGAAAAAATACTCAGATTTAGGTATGGCAGACAAGGAAAGTTCATAGTAATTTTGCATCAGATAATTTTTACGAATGAACTTTACCACATAGGCGGTTACGGGTGTCCCCCGGCCGCCCCATAGATGAAATCTATTAGGAAAACGGAAAGCGCGAGCCGTGAGGTTCGCGCTCCTGTTTTGTATGGCGGGCATGTCATACATCTGTGGTGAAAGTCCACACGGGGCGTAGTTGCCGACGAACCCCAAAGCGAC
>JAIDJZ010000054.1 GCA_029051965.1 Paramuribaculum sp.
ATATAATAATGACCAAACAACAAAATAAAAACACGATTTTTTCAAAAAAAACGTGTTTTATTCTGATTTTATTCTAATTTTATTCTGAATGTGGGATTCTCCGTTTCTGGTGCGGAAGTCCGCTCAGTCGACCTGCACGATTCGGAGCTCGATGCCCATGTCTTCAATCGACTGGGCGATCGTCGGAGCGATACGCGAGTCGGTGATAATAGTGTCGACTTCGGTCAGATTGGCTATTTTGCTGAATCCCCGGCGGCGGAATTTCGACGAGTCGGCCAGAACGATTGTCTTCTGGGCCGTGCGCATCATCGCGCGGTTGAGTTCCGCCTCGCGGATGTCGGTGGTCGTGATGCCGAAATCTGGATCGATACCGTCTACTCCGATAAAAAGCTTGCTGCATGAAAACTCGCAGAGAGGGCTCTCGGCGAATTTGCCTACGACCGAAAGCGAGCTGTGGCGAAGCGTTCCGCCAAGCTGCACGACTTCGATCGACTCATTGTGGCCCAGCAGCTGCGACACTGCAAGCGACGCGCTGATGACCGTCAGTCGGTGGATCGGTGTGATGCAGCGCGCAAGAGCCAGCACTGTCGTCCCAGAGGCGATGATGATCGAGTCGTCGCGAGTGATCATCGACGCGCCCTCGCGGCCGATCAGCTCCTTCTCTGTGCGCTGGAGCTTTTCCTTTTCGCTGATCGAGCGGTTATTTATATAAGGATTGATCAGCACAGCCTTCCCATGACTTCGGTAAAGCTTGTTTTCCGCTTCGAGTTCGGTGAGGTCCTTGCGTATCGTGACAGCGGAGACATCGAGGAGCATGGACAGGCTCGACACAGGGATGGATTCATGGCGCATGAGCGTGTCGAGGATGAGCTGGTGGCGTTCTTCTTTTGTCATGGGGATTGCTTGTGTGTGGAAGTTGGCTGAAATGCGATTTGTTCTCTCGTTGGAATCGAAATTCTTATCGGTTATGAATGGCGGCCCTTGTTTCCGAAAAGCGAAACCCGTTGGTTTCCGTTTCTTGTGGTCAACGAAACGCTTTCAGGATGCTGCCGTTGGTCTGACACTTTGATTGACTCCGCAAATATAATAAAAAAATTAAGAATAAATGAAATACACCTCTTATATTTTATGATGTCTCCCCCGGATTCATCCATCGATGCTGTTTTTTATGGTCTCGATCGCAAAAAAATTTACTGTTTTAAGAAAATAATTTTGTTATTTAACAAAACCTTATTACTTTTGTTGCGAAATATATTCAGAGCAAAACGAAACACTTTCGCTTTTGATTTTGTTCATTCTCTACCACTTCATAACCGTCGGCCCGATGGTAACAGGGCAGTTTTTTTGATGAACAGCAATCAGCCAACCCAACATTATGACGTCATCGTCATCGGTGCCGGTGCGACCGGTGCGGGAACCGCTCGCGACTGTGCCATGCGTGGGCTAAAGGTCCTCCTCGTCGAAAGATTCGATTTCACTGCCGGTGCGACCGGACGAAACCACGGTCTCCTCCATAGCGGTGCGCGCTATGCTGTGACTGACCGGGAGTCCGCTGCCGAATGTATCAGTGAGAACATGATTCTACGAAAGATTGCCCGCCACTGCGTCGAAGACACCGGGGGAATCTTCGTGACACTTCCCGACGACGACCTCGCCTATCAGGCCACCTTTGTCGAGGCTTGCCGTGACGCGGGCATCAACGCCGAGATAATCGACCCCGCTGAAGCCCGGAGAATAGAGCCGGCCGTCAACCCCGACATTATCGGAGCGGTAAAAGTTCCCGACGGTGCTGTCGACCCGTTCAGGCTGACGACTGCCAACGCTATTGCGGCTCAGCGCAATGGAGCGCACATCATGACCTACCACGAAGTGACGGCCGTCAACGTAGCTCATCAGCGCGTCTGCGGCGTGACTCTCCGCGATCAGCGAACCGGTGTCCTCAGACGCATCGACGCCGATCTGGTCATTAACGCCGCCGGAATCTGGGGCCACGCCATCTGCCGGATGGCTGGCGTAAACGTCAACATGTTCCCCGCAAAGGGCGCGCTGCTCATCTTCGGACACAGAGTCAACAACATCGTCATCAACCGCTGCCGCAAACCCGCCGACGCCGACATCCTCGTCCCCGGCGACACAATATCTCTGATCGGAACGACATCAAGCCGCGTTCCCTATGACCAGGTCGACAACATGGAAGTGACCCCCGAAGAGGTCGACATCCTCCTCCGCGAAGGTTCGCGCATTGCCCCGGCCCTCGCCACTACGCGCATCCTGCGCGCTTATGCAGGCGTGCGACCGCTGGTTGCCGCCGACAACGATCCTTCCGGTCGAAGCATCAGCCGTGGAATCGTATGCCTTGACCACGCCGTCCGCGACGGGCTCGAAGGCTTCATCACGATCACCGGCGGAAAGCTGATGACCTACAGACTCATGGCCGAATGGGCCACCGACCTCGCCTGCCGTAAGCTTGGACGCAACGCCCAGTGCCGCACCGCGACAACGCCGCTCCCCGGATCGGAAAGCGCCGACAAAGACGCCCCCGTAAGCCACGGTAAACACCACATCATCGAACTCCCGACAGACCACAAGGCCGCCCAGGCCCGTCACGGATCGATGACTCCCGACATCGGCCTCGACGCACGCAATGAATCGCTCGTATGCGAATGCGAGGAAGTATCCGTCGGAGAGATCCGCTATGCCATCCGTCAGCTCCACGCCAACAATCTCGTCAATCTTCGCCGTCGGACAAGGCTCGGAATGGGCACATGTCAGGGATGCCTCTGCGCAAGCCGAGCCGCATCGATCCTCGGAAACGAACTCAACGACAGGCCCCACGCATTGCGCGACCTCTGCAACTTCCTCAACGAACGCTGGAAAGGCATGCTGCCCGTTGCATGGGGGCAGACACTCGTCGAAGCCCAGTTCTCATCATGGCTCTATCAGAGTGTCTGCGGACTTGAGCCGGACATCCTTCCACCCTCCCTCGGCCACACCGCCGAAACCCCGACTCATCCGAGGCAGTCATCCGAAGCATCTCCAAACGATTGAAAAAACTCTGAACAATGAAATACGATTCTATTATAATAGGAGGAGGGCTGAGCGGACTGACTGCCGGCATCAGGCTCGCCTCAGCCGGTAAAAAGGTTGCGATTATAACTTCCGGTCAGAGCGCACTCCATTTCTCATCCGGATCGATGTCGCTCCTCAACCGCATCGGCCGACAGATTGTCGACGACCCCCTCACTGCCGTCAGCGACCTCCCCGACGGCCATCCCTACCATAAGATCGGCGTCGGCAACATCCAGGACCTTGCAGCCGAAGCCGCAATGCTACTCCGCCATTCCGGCCTCAACGTCGAAGGGTCTCCCTCTGCCCATCGTTTCTGTCTGACACCGTTCGGACTCTGGGAACCCGCATGGCTCACCGTCAAAGGGATCGCGTCATGTCCCGACCCGAAAAAGTGCCCGTGGAAAAAAGCCGCCATCGTCAACTTCAAAGGCTACCTCGACTTCCATCCCGCCTATCTCGCCGACGGACTCGCAAAAGCCGGAATCGACTCTGAAATCCATGAAATAGAGCTCCCTCGGCTCGCCTCTCTGCGCAAAAGCTGTTCAGAGATGAGAGCCGCATCGATAGCGCGCCTGCTCGAAGGATCGGCGATCAACGACCTTGCCGCGGCAATCCTCCGCATAAAAGCCGATGCCGACGTCATTCTCCTCCCCGCCGTAATCGGACTACGTTCCGACGCCGCCGCCGACCTGCTCGCATCCCTTGTCGACACCCCCGTGCGCTACGTCCCCGTAATCCCGATGTCTGTGACCGGTGTCCGCGCCGAATTCCTGCTGCGCCGCCGTTTCGAAAGCCTCGGAGGAACCTACTGTCTCGGCGACAGTGTGAGCCGGGGCAACTTCGAAAACGGCAGACTGACATCAGTCTTCACTGCCAACCTCGGCGACACTCCCCTCGAGGCCGACGAATTCATTCTTGCGACCGGTAGCTTCTTCAGCCAGGGACTCGTCGCCAAGCCCGACGCGATAGTCGAGCCGGTCTTCGGACTCGACGTCATGCAGACACCCGTCCGCACCGAACGCTATAGCCTCGACTTCTTCGCCCCGCAGCCCTACATGCGCTTCGGTGTCGTGACCGACAGCGATCTCTGCGTCTCGCGCAACGGTGTGACCGTCCCCAACCTCCGCGCAATCGGCTCGATACTATCCGGAGCTGACTCGCTCCATGAAGGTTCGGGTGCCGGAATCGCTCTGCTCTCCGCAATCGCCGCCGCTCGTAAAATCCAGTTTGCCTAACCCACTCACAACCCGATGGAATATCAAGTTAAGAATATAAGCCGCGACAATTTCGAACAGTGCATCAAATGCACCATATGCACCGTCTATTGTCCCGTCCTCTCGGTCAATCCGCTCTACCCCGGACCCAAGCAGGCCGGACCGGACGGTGAACGCTATCGCTTGAAAGCCCCCGAATTCTACGACAAGGCTCTGAAAATGTGCCTCAACTGCAAACGTTGCGAAGTCGCATGTCCATCCGGCGTTCGCATCGGCGACATTATCCAGAACGCACGGATTCGCTACGACCGCCACCCCGTATCCCTACGCGACCGCATGCTCGCATCCACCGACGAAATGGGATCGCTCGCAACGAAAATGGCCCCCGTGGTCAACACCATGCTCCGCCTCAAGCCCGTAAAGGCCGCAATGCACCTCGCCTTAGGAATCGACTCCCACCGGACATTCCCCGCCTACGCATCCCGGACCTTCGAAGCGTGGATGAAATCCGATGCGCCGGACCAGACTCGCTTCAGCCGTCAGATCTCTTATTTCCACGGATGCTACGTCAACTACAACAATCCCGCACTCGGACGCGACTTCGTCACTCTCATGAACGCCATCGGCTATGGAGTCCGCTTGCTCGATCGCGAGCGATGTTGCGGTGTCGCGAAGATTGCAAACCGCCTGATCTCTCAGGCGAGGCGCGACGCTGACAAAAACCTCGGCGCGATCCGGGCAGCTGTCGCCGACGGTCGTCCGGTCCTCGGAACAAGCTCAACCTGCATCTTCACAATGCGCGACGAATACCCCCACATCCTCGGTCTCGACAACGCCGACGTGCGCGACTCGATCCTTCTCGCGACACGCTTCATCCATCAGCTCGTCGACGCCGGTAACATCAGGCTTGTTTTCCGCAACGACTGGAAAAAACGCGTGGCCTACCATGTCCCGTGCCACATGCAGCGCATGGGATGGGCTGTCCACTCCCTCGAACTCCTCAAAATGATTCCCGGCCTCGAACTGATCCCAATCGAACCCGGATGCTGCGGAATCTCCGGAACCTACGGATTCAAGAAAGAAAACTACTCGACCTCACAGGCCGTCGGGGCCGAGCTGTTCGATAGCATTCGCAGCGCGGGTGTCGACGTCGTGGCCACTGACTGCGAGACCTGCAAATGGCAGATCGAAATGTCCGCCGGAGTCCCCGTCGCAAATCCTGTCTCGATTCTCGCTGAAGCCCTCGACATCGAAGCGACGCGGCGCGCAAACAATCTCTGACAGTGGGTCTCCCGGCAGCCTGCCGCGCTCCGCGCCTCTTGTGCCTGACGATTTTGCTGTTAGCTGAATCTTAATTATCTTTGCATAACAACCAATCATCATCATCATCTCCTTTTTCTCAATACGATGAGTAAAGAAAACATCTACGCCGGATGGGACGCCCTGACGGTAAAAAATTTTAAACGTTGGCAGCTTCGCACCATCCTCGTTTCGATGGTCGGCTATGCCATCTACTACTTCGTACGAAAAAACTTCTCCGTGGCCATGCCCGGCCTGACAGCCCAGTATGGAATCACTAACACAAGCTTCGGATGGATAATCGGAATCGGATCTCTCATCTATGGCTTCTCGCGCTTCGTCAACGGCTTCGTCGTCGACAAGGCAAGTTCGCGAAAAGTCATGGCTGTCGGGCTTCTTCTATGCGCTGCTGCCAACTTCTGTTTCGGATTCGGAGTCAACCTCTCCGGAATGATCGTCGGTGCCTATGACGGTCCCGACTTCATTGGCATGCTCGTCCTCGTCATGGGGGTGACCAGCGTCCTCAACCAATACTTCCAGGGAATCGGCTATCCCCCATGCGCGCGACTCCTTCCCTCATGGATCCACCCCTCCGAACTCGCAACGAAAATGTCGATCTGGAACACAAGCCACTCGATCGGGGCCGGAGCTGCCGTTCTCGCATGTGGATTCATTATGGGCCAGCTCGGACAGGACCTCAGCGCCGATCCCGAGATCATAGCGACCATTGCCGCCAACCTCGGTCTGGACACATCCGACCCAGGCGACATGAAAACCATTCTCGGCTATGCTCGCCACTGGGACGCCTGGCGATGGTGCTTCTGGCTTCCCGGAGTCCTTGCCGTTGTCGGAGCTATATGGCTCTACGTAGGGCTTCGCGACGATCCTCGTTCAGTCGGACTCCCCGAACTCCCCGGAACATCAACCGGCAAGAGCGACGGAAAGAAAAACGCGTCCCACTCTCGCTTCCTTTCCGTAATGGTCTGGACCAACAGATGGATATGGACCCTCTGCATCGCAAACGTTTTCGTCTACGTGATGCGCATGGGCATCCTCGACTGGGGTCCTAAATTCCTCACCGAAGCTCGGGGCATGTCCATCGAAATGGCCGCCACGACCGTCGCGGTCTTTGAAATCTGCGCCATTGTCGGAACGATAATCGCCGGATGGGCCACCGACAGAATCTTCAAGGGCAAAGCCCACCGCATGTGTCTCATATGCATGATTGGCGCCGTCTTCTTCATGACGCTCTTCATCTTCGTGACCGAAATACCCACGATCCTTTCAAACATCCTTCTCGCTATTGCCGGAGTCTTCATCAACGGCCCGCAGGCCCTCATCGTAATCGCTTCCGCAAACCACGCGACAAAAGACGCCTCGGCGACTGCCAACGGACTCGCCGGCATTTTCGGCTATTTCGGTTCATTCGTCTCGGCAATCGGAATCGGATACATCGCCGACTGCTTCGGTTGGAACACCGTATTTCTCCTCATAATCGGTGTCGGTGTCCTCGGAGCTGTGACATTCCTGACAATGTGGGCCGCACCCCGCGACGGCTACGGACGCTCCAACGAATTCTATCAGAAACTCTCTGCAGCCGAAAAAGAAGAAGCAATGGCCGAAGCCGGATCGCTGAACGACACTGACCTCTAATTGAAATGACTATGACTACTGCAACCTGCCAGACTTATATAAGCCCGATGTCGCCCGACACTCTCCGCGACGCCTGTCGGAAAATACGCCATGTCGCGCTCGACATGGACGGTACAATCTACATGGGATCCGAACTCTTCCCGTTCACGAAGGAATTCCTCGCTCTTCTCGACGACAACGGAATCTCCTACTCCTTCCTGACCAACAACCCGACAAAAAGCATTGCCGACTATCTCGACAAACTACGCAAAATGGGTATCGAAGCCTCGCCCGACAACATGTACACCACAGCCGTGGCGACAATCGACTACCTCCGCGCCAACATGCCGGACGTAAACAGACTCTTCGTTGTCGGCACCCCGAGCATGAAAGCCGAATTCGAGCAGGCCGGATTCTCTCTGACCGCTCCCTCCGCCGACGACATCCCGCAGGCGCTCGTCGTCGCGTTCGACACAACCCTCGACTACGAACGCCTCTGCCATGCATCATGGCTCGCATCTCAGCCCATTCCATATATAGCGACAAACCCCGACCGCGTCTGTCCGACCAACCTCCCAACCGTTCTGGTCGATTGCGGATCCCTCTGCGCGTGCATCGAACACGCAGTCGGACGCCGACCCGACATCGTCATCGGAAAGCCCAACCCCGACATGCTTTCGGGCATCCGCTTCCGTCTCGGACTGCAGCCCGACGAAATCGCAATGTGCGGCGACCGTATCT
>JAIDJZ010000055.1 GCA_029051965.1 Paramuribaculum sp.
GCGCAGCACACGGCCGTTCGGAGGCGTTCAGCTGCTTCTGATCGGCGACTTGCGTCAGCTTGCGCCGGTTGTCAGGTATTGCGAGTGGTCTATTCTGAAAGAGGTCTATCCGACGCCGTACTTCTACGAGAGTCTTGCGCTGAAAGAGGCAGGTTATCTTTCTGTCGAATTGCAGAAGGTCTATCGTCAGGCCGATCCGGAGTTTGTCAGCCTGCTCAACGAGGTGCGCGATGGCCGCCCCTCGGTTTCAACTCTCGTTGCGCTGGACGAAAAGTTTGATAGCTATCAAAGCCGTTCGGTGCCGGAAGGCAGTATCCGTCTGACGACCCACAATCAGGCGGCAACGCAGGTTAATGAGAGTCGTCTGGCTCAGCTCTCCGGTGAAGAGGCCGTTTATGAGGCTGAGGTGACCGGGGAGTTCCCTGACTACTCATATCCCGTTGACTATAATCTGCGGCTCAAGGAGGGTGCGCAGGTGATGTTTCTTCGCAATGACTCCGGAGAGAACCGCCGGTTCTATAACGGAATGATCGCGACGGTTGTCTCTCTTTCGCCCGATGCTGTGACGGTCATGCCGGTAGGCGGCGATCAGGCTGTCTGTGTGGAAAAGGCGGAATGGGAAAACCTGCGTTATGTCGTCAATGACGATGACGGATCTGTAAGTCAGGTCGTGGATGGTGTTTTCAGGCAATATCCTCTTCGCCTTGCGTGGGCGATCACGATTCATAAAAGTCAGGGCTTGACATTTGACAACGCTGTTATTGACGCGTCTTCGTCCTTTGCTCCCGGGCAGGTTTATGTCGCATTGAGCCGGTGTCGGTCGCTCGATGGGCTATTCCTCAGCAGCCGGATCGGACGTGAGGCGATTTTAGTGGATCGCAATGTCAATGATTTCATGAATGAGTGTGGGCGATCGAAGCCTGACGGGGAGACTGTCAGCGCGCTCGAACGCGACTATACACGACGCTGTCTGGCAGATCTTTTTGAATTCCGGGAGACCGGACGTCTGCTGAATTATTTCCTGCGGGCTGTCGATGAATTTGTCCTGCCGGTTTATCCTGAGTCAAAAAATCTGATAACTAAGAGTAATAAACTCTTTTCTGAGGAGATTCTTGCAGTGGCCGAGCGTTTTGTCGACCGCTATGCATCGGAATCCGCTGTCCCTTACTTTGCAAACGGATTGCCTGAAGGTCTTTCCGGGAGAATCAGAAAAGGTTGTGATTATTTTGTCGGTCATCTTGATGTCCTTTCAGAACTGTTGCTTTCGATTCCGGTGAAGGTCGACAATAAAGTCTACAGCAGGCGTTTGAAGAAGACTTTTGACGATCTGGTTGTCATTCTTGCCTTTAAGCGCAATCTGCTTAGTCGCATGACAGAGTCGGAGTTCACTTCCTCCGTCTACATTCTGAACCGTTCGAAAGCTTTGGTCGATGCGGAGAAGGGCGTTCTTGCTTCCGCATCGAAAAAGAAACGTTCACGGGAGAGTGACAGTGGTAAGGAGAAGCCAAAAAAGGAGAAGAAGCCGAAAGGCTATTCCATACGTATCACGTTTGATCTCTATCGGGATGGCTTGAGTCTGGAGGAGATTGCCGAAAGCAGGTCGCTGACTCTCCAGACGATTGCGAGCCATATGGCGGATGTCGTAAGAAACGGAGAAATAGAGCTGTCTGAGGTCGTTCCGGCAGAGATTGTCTCGGAGGTTGAAGCGGTTATGGCGATAGAGGACCGCGACATGCGTAATGACCGGCTGTCGCGCCTGAATGCGATCTATCCTCGTCATCTGATCACGATTGCCTATAAAGTGAAGTCGTCATCCGCAGTCAGTCAGACGTAAGGTGTTCCGACCAAAAACAAAAAGACGCATCGCCCTTTGACAGGAGATGCGTCTTTGTTATTTCCGAGGTTGTCGTTGCTGTCTTCGGGATCTCAGCGCAACTGGATGCGTTCGATGGTGACAACTGTGTTGCCGGCTTCATCTTTCAGCTCGGCTCCGGCGAGATTGCCGGTGGGGAATACGGTGACAACCTCGCTCAGTGCCTTGAGCAGTGCGCTTTCGGTCTGGATGTCGGGGCATGTCATCCGAGTGGTGGCCATCTGCGTGAAGCTCATGGAATTCTGTCTGTCAGGATTCATGGTGATTTTGCCGTTCATTGTGTTGCAGCCGACCGAACCGTGGATTTTCTGTTCGGGTGTGTCGAAGATGAGTGTCATCGGTTCGGCAGTAGTAACTTTTTCGCCGTTGATTTCAGTGACTTTCCATGAACCGTTTATGAAATTGAGGTCGTACTTTCTCAGCACCATGAGAGTCGAGTCGTTGGCGTTCTTCATGTTGAGCAGATAGTCTTCGCCAATTTTATCGAGTTCGAATTTTCCGACATTGTTGAGAGCGAGAGCCATACCCATTTCATACGGTGCATCGTGGCAAAGGCGCAGAGTCGAAATGAGTTCTGACGATCTGGCCATTTTTCCGCCGGGAGTAATGGTGTAGGTACCGTTGATTACATTACATCCGTCGTTGGCATAGGCTTTGACGAGATTGGTTTCCTTGTCGAGGTTTTCTCCGTCGAAGATTACGAAGGGACGGTTTGATCCGGTGACGACCTGGTCTCCGACCTTATATGCGATCCACTCGCCGTAGATTACTTTGTGAACAGCAGCATTGGACTGACCGGCAGTCTTGACCTCAACAGGACCGGCTACGTTGACAGTCTTGCTGGCGGTTTTGCAGGAGGCTACGCTCAGGAGCAGGGCAGAAGCAGCGATGGCTGCTATAGAGTAAGTTTTCATCAGTTTCGTTAGGTTATGTTTTTAGATTCTTAATAAAAAAATTGTGAAGAACCTCGGGGGCCTACTTATAGATAGAAAAAATCAGCTTCAAATTTGTTCGGATATGAATTGCAAAATTAGTGAAAAAACAGGATTTTTTGTAATTTTGCAAGCATTTTTTCATAGACATAGGAAATGAACATTTTATCCGGTCTGTTCTGGACTTTTTTTAAAATCGGAGCCTTTACATTCGGCGGAGGGTGGGCGATGATCTCAATCATTGAAAAGGAGATCGTAGACAAACACCGATGGCTTGACCGTCAGGAATTTCTCGATCTGCTGGCTGTGGCTCAGTCGCTGCCCGGCATTCTTGCCGTCAATATCGCTGTCGCTATCGGCGACAAACTGCGTGGCCTCAGGGGTGCCATTGTCGCGGCGATGGGATCGATCCTCCCGTCGTTTACGATGATCCTGTTCATAGCGATATTCCTGACGCCTGATCTGATCAAAAACAATGAGACTCTCAACGCTGTGTTCATGGGTATCAGGCCGGCGGTTGTGGCTCTTATCGTTGCGCCTGTGCTGACTACGTCCCGTTCGGCCGGAATCGGATGGAAGACGGTTGCGATCCCAGTTTTTGTGGCTCTGCTCATCTGGTCGAAACTGCCGGTTGTGTCAAATCCCATTCTTTACATATTGTTAGGCGGAGCTGGCGGCTATTTTTATCTTGTCCGTCAGTCGAAAAAAATCAGAAGCGGCGTTGCCGGAAAGGAGGATGAAAAATGATTTATCTGAAACTCATATGGGGTTACCTTAAGATCGGACTGTTTGGCTTCGGCGGCGGTTATGCGATGCTTGCATTGATCGAACGGATCATTGTCGGTTCGGGGTGGATCACGGAACAGATGTTTACCGACATCGTGGCTATCTCGCAGATGACTCCCGGGCCGATCGGAATTAACTCCGCGACCTATATCGGTTATGTGGCTCCGGCGCAGTCTTCGCCTGAGTTCGCTTCTCCATTGTGGGGACTCCTCGGAAGTGTGGTCTGCACGCTTGTGGTGGTCGTGCCGTCGTTTATACTGACAATCTACATGAGTCATCTGATCCACCGCCATCGCGAGAGCCTCATCGTGAAGGGAATCTTTGCCGGTCTGCGTCCGGTCGTGGTCGGACTTATTGGCTCTGCGGCCCTGCTGCTGATGAATTCCGCAAATTTCGGAGAGGAAACGTCGCAGATCGTCACATCTGTGCTGATCTGTGCGGGAGCATTTGTAGGAGTCTACTGGCTTAAGGTCCATCCGATTCTGGTCATTTTGCTTGCCGGTCTCGCCGGATACATTATTTATTGAATTCAAACATGACACTCTAAATGGGTCATTAAATGATGACATATCAGGAAACAGTTGAATTTTTGTTCGGCCAGCTGCCGATGTTTCAGCGTGAAGGAGCCGCCGCATATAAACCGGGGCTTGAAACGGTGGCCGCTCTTGCCGCTGCATTCGGAAACCCTCATGAGAATCTTAAGGTCATACATGTGGCAGGAACCAATGGCAAAGGGTCGACAGCCCACACAATTGCGGCTATTCTTCAGGCAGCCGGTTATAGTGTCGGACTCTTCACATCTCCTCACCTGCTTGATTTTCGCGAACGCATACGTGTCAACGGTGAGATGGTTTCCCGCGAGGAAGTCGTTTCGTTTGTGGACCGCTACCGGAAGATGGATCTCGGAATCCGTCCGACTTTTTTTGAGCTGTCGACAGTGATGGCTTTTGACTGTTTCTCGCGCGGCAAAGTCGATTTTGCAGTCATCGAGGTCGGGCTTGGAGGACGTCTTGATTCGACAAATATTGTCAGACCGGTTTTGTCAGTCATTACAAATATTTCTCTTGACCATACTTCTCTTCTCGGCCATACGGAGCAGGAGATCGCTTTTGAAAAGGCCGGCATAATTAAGCCGGGCATCCCTGTCGTTGTCGGAGAGTCGGATGGAGTTGTCCGCGATTGCTTCGCTTCAATAGCGGCGGAGAGAGCTGCGCCGGTCACATATGCTGATGAGTCAGGAGAGATCGTCGCTTCCGAACGGCGCAATGAGGGTCTGGTATATTCTACCCGCAGTTTTGGCATAGTTCGTGGCGAGCTTGCCGGAGACTGTCAGATAAACAATGCCCGGACAATTCTCGAGGCGGTGAAGATCCTGAATGAGATAGAGGGTCTTGATCTTTCGGCTGAGCATATCTGTGCCGGAATGGGCAACGTGTGTCGTCTTACGGGGCTGATGGGTCGCTGGATGCAGCTCTGTGATGCCCCGCTGACGGTCTGTGACACTGGCCACAATCCCGGCGGATGGGATTATCTCGCTCCTCAGATAGCGCGCCATGACGGAAGGAAGCACGTTGTCATCGGATTTGTCAATGATAAGGATGTGGACACGGTCCTTGAGAAGTTGACACGGATAGAAAATGTCGGGTTTTATTTCACGCAGCCTTCGACTCCGCGGCGGATGCCTTCGGCGGAGCTTCAGAAGAAAGCGGCTGTATTCGGACTAAGTGGCGAGGCGTTCGACAGTGTTGACGCTGCTGTAGAGAAGGCCCTTGCCGAAGTTGTCGACAAGGGCTCGGAAATGGTGTTTATCGGGGGCAGCACTTTTGTCGTGGCTGACTACCTCTCTTCGAGGGACTCCCGATGAAGTCAGTTGCTGTTATTTCGCGGCGATAGTCTCGATTTCGACGAGCACCTGCTTGGGAAGCTCTTTGACAGCCACAGCTGAACGGGCAGGGAAGGGTGCTGTGAAATTCTGGGCGTAGACCTCGTTCATCGGAGCGAAGAGGCTCATGTCGGCGAGGAAAACGGTTGTTTTGATGACATTGTCCATAGTCATTCCTGCCTCAGCAAGAATCGCTTTGATGTTGGCGATCGACTGGGCTGTCTGAGCCTCGATGCCTTCGGGGATCGATCCGTCAGCCGGATTGACCGGAATCTGGCCCGAAATGAAAAGAAGATCACCTACGGAAATTGCCTGACTGTAGGGGCCAATGGCTCCCGGAGCATTTGTTGTTGCGATTTGTTTTTTCATTTTTTTATGATTTTGAAGTTAAAGTGGTCTGATTGCCTGTTGGTTGAGATGACGGGATCTCGGTTTCCATGAGCCGGATGATTGGCGTGTCGGAAGAGGTTTTCATTATGTTGAGATATTTCGACGCAATTGCGGATACTTCAGGGAAGCGGCTGTTGAATTCTTCGATAAATCCCGATTCACCTGTATTGAAAAGCCTGTCTGCGACTTCTCCGACGGTCAGATCCGTGATTTCGAGTGCCGGCTGGAGGGGGTGGTTGGTGAGGTCATTGTCGTCAGACTGAAGATAGTTGACAAGCTTTGCCGCATTGAGTTTGGCCACGAGAGGGCGGACGAGATTGATGGGAATCGCGTAGGTCTGCGAGATTTCAGATGCTGAAACCGGCTGCTTCTCCTCGTAGAAACGTTTGCTGATAATGCCCATTATGACGATGGCTATCTGCAGGCGGTAGTTTGTCGAAATCCGGTTGATCTTTTCTGAGAAGTTATATTCCGAGATGTTCTGTGACGCGTAGCAAAGTACGCCTCCGATGAGGGTGAACAACCAGACGAGCTGTAGCCAGAGAAGTAACAGGGGAAGGAATGAGAAGCTTCCGTAGATTGCGTTATATTTCGCAACATACATCTGTCCGGAAACAAATAGCCATTGCAGGATCTGATAGGCCGAACCGACTGCGACTCCGGCGATGATGGCAGGTATCGGTTTGACTTTAGTATTAGGGATCAGCATGTATGATCCCGCAAAAAAGAGCCATGTCAGGACGATACTCAGGCAGTCGAGAAGCACAGGCAGTGCGGAATCGATGAAATCATAGGGGAGGAGGGTTTTTAGAGAAGTGGTCATGAACAGTTGCAGACCGCTCGCGCAGATCATAATGACCGGCAGGATAAGGAAGATTGCGAGGTAGTCTGTCACTTTGCGCCAGAAAAGGCGTCCTCTGACAATTTGCCAGATGTTGTTGAAGCAATCTTCGACGCTTGACAGCAGTGAGATCAAAGTCCACAGCAGAAAAACAATGCCGATTCCGACGAAGACGCCTCCTGAGGCTTCCTTCAGGTAAGAGTCGACGAATCCGAATGCGGCGTTGAGAACGGTGTGCTGTGACGGAAAATACTTTATTAGCTGATCCTGAAGAATCTGTTGGAGTCCGAAACCGCGGCCTATGGCGAGCAGCAGAGCGAGTGCGGGAACGAGTGCAAGCAGTGTTCGGTATGTCAGTGCGCACGCACGCGATTGGAGATCATGGCTCAAAAAGGAGCTGACCGATAGGTTGATAGTCTTGAGCAGGTTGACCTGCCATGTTTTCCGGCTGTCGTTCCAGACGCCGGATGTGCAGTAGTTCCAGATGCCTATGCATCTGTTGATCAGCATTGAAATTCTCGATTCCTGTTTGGTTGTATTGGATTTTTCCGACATGAAGAGACTGTTAAGGATGGTTACTGATCAAATAACACGCAAAGTTAAGAAAATTGTTCTTAGAGAGTCTCAGAAACTCTCTTATTTCTAATCCGAAAAACCGCAGAAGTGCTTGGCAGCGGGAGGAGTAGAGGCGGGAAAAGAAACAGGGAACACGGCTGAGCGGTGTTCCCTGTTGTGTAATCTTCAAGTAGACCCTGCGGCTTACTTTCTGATACCAAGCTCTTTCTGGGCAATGATAGCACGGTAGCGGTTGATGTCCTTGCGGATCAGGTAGTCGAGAAGACGACGACGCTTACCAACCAATGCCTTGAGAGCGCGCGCAGTGGTATAATCTTTGTGATTTGACTTGAGGTGCTCAGTCAAATGAGCAATACGGATGGAGAATAATGCAATCTGTGCTTCAGGTGAGCCAGTGTCAGTCTTGCCCTTACCGTACTTCTCAAAGATTTCTACTTTTTCTTCAGAATTCAAGTGCATTCTTGGAAAATTTTAGTGGTTAATAATTTATATATGTAATCAGATGGCTGATGCATCTGAAATCGGTTGCAAAGTTAAGAAAAAAATTGTTAACCTGCAAGCCTTTTGCTGTTATGCCTAAAAATGTTTTGGAAACTGATTCGCTGTATGACGAAATCAGTCTGCCATGTTGATTTTGTCTTTCGACGGATTGCGGAAGTGGACCTTTCCTTCGATATACTCCTGTGTGGCGATCAGAGTGGGCTTGGGGAGTTTTTCGTAATAGCGGGATATTTCGATCTGCTCGCGGTTTTCGGAGATTTCCTCGAGGTTGTCGTTGAGCGAAGCGAATTCCTGGAGCTTCTTTTCCAGATCATGCTTCATTTCCGCTGCAATCTGATTGGAACGTTTTGCAATGACGCATACGGTTTCATAGACGTTGCCCGTGTCTTCCGAAAGGTCTATGAGGTCACGGGTCACTGTGTTCAGCGGAGCATTAGTCTTTTTGTAATCCATACTAATTAGTCTAATAACGTTATTTTGTGGAATATATTTCTTTGGTGGGGGTTATTCGCGGATATGGTCGCTGGCGATTTTGAAGATGTTGTCGGCCTCTTTGCGGTTGGGGCTGTCGGGATAGTTGTTGATGAAGGAATAGTATTCATCGATGACAATCCGGTAGCGGTCCTGTTTCTTTTCCTCAACACTCTGGGAGGCCTCCTGATAGCGGGCTTTGAGCACCAGCAGTTCGAGGTCTTCCTTATAGCGCGAATAGGGGTAATCTTTAATTGCGTTTTTTGCAACGATCACACACGACTCATAGTTGTTGCCCATGTAGTTGCCAAGGTTGTAGTAGAGCTGTGCGTTCTGGAGCTGTTTGAGCGTCAGTTTGTCCTGAAGCTCGAAGATCGCATTCTGCGCGATGCTGACTTTGTCGCTCTGGGGGAAATATTCGAGAAATGACTGGAGCTCCTCGATTGCCTTTATCGTACCGCTCTGGTCGAGCTGCACGTCGGGGGAGTCCAGATAGTAGCCATAGCCGCAATAGAATCGGGCCAGCTCGGTGTAGCGGCCTTTGGGGTAGCGGTCGTAGTAGGTCTTGAAATATGCTCCGGAGTTGATGTAGTCTTTGTTTTCGTAGTGGCTTAGCGCAAGCAGATAGAGGG
>JAIDJZ010000056.1 GCA_029051965.1 Paramuribaculum sp.
CGACCTAGATTATGTCGAAGCCTCCGTCGAGATTTCTGACCAGTGCCAGGCTGTAGGTCCCACCCATACGGCAGTATCTGGGATCGTTCTGCCGGTCGAGATAGTTATAGAATCCTTCCGGAGCTTTTGCCCGTCCGAGATACTCGCGGAGCGTTTCAATTGTCCAGTCTGTCTTTAACTTTTCTGACGGATCGGTCATCCATTCTGTGACGAGCAGCGAGATTTCAGCTTCGCCTTCGGCTTGAATGCCCATAGTCGGATATTTCGGAGGAAGGGTTGTGATTCGTGCTATTTCCACCGGTTCGCCGTCGCCGCCGTAGACAACTGTTTCGCCATTTTTCAGATAAATTGCGCTTCCAAGCGTATTGGCCGCGCGTCCGAGTCCGAATCAGGTTCGCAGCCTGTTTTTAAGAATGAGCGAATCGCCGGAGGGGGTGTGGCGTTCGATGCGGAATTCAATCGAACGGGTGTCCATTACCTCATCGGGCATCGGGTCGAGGGGACGGATCGAGGCGCGGTTGAATCTGTCTTTTTCGGGATTGATGTCCCATAGAATGCCGATGGCCTGCAATGGCGAGCCAATGTCGGCTTTCGGCATCCGGCCGCGCATCTCGAGTGCTGCCGCTCTCAGACCGTCAGAAGCCGGTGATGGCAGTGCTATGATTGTGTCGGAGAGTGTGCGGATGCTGTCGTGGTAGACGCGGCTGCTGAATTGTGCATGGAGCGTCAGCGGGAGCAAGGCGATGGTTGCCGCAAGGAGAGAAGTGCGTTTCATTGTTGCGGATAGGGTAAAAGTTGCTTAATTTTCACTGTTTTTCTGCCGGCCGATCAGCTCAAGGACTCTTTCGACAAATTCTTCGCGAGGCAGATCATACGGAAGCCAGTTGATACGGTGGCCTCTGCGTTCCATTCCGCGAAACCATGTCATCTGACGTTTGGCAAACTGATGGATCGCAGTTTCGAGCTGGCTGACCATCTCCTCGCGTGAGAGCCTGCCGGTCAGATGGAGCGTCAGAAACTTGTACTCGAGTCCGTAGTAGATCAGATTTTCCGGGTCAATGCCCGATTTCAGCAATCTGTCGACCTCTTCGATCATTCCTTGGTCGAGTCGCGCCTGCAGGCGGTCGGAAATACGGCGACGGCGTGCGTCGCGGTCTATGTCAACCCCGACAATCACAGCGTCGGTCAGCGGGGTCGGATGAGCATCGGCTGCTTTTTCCGGATTCAGTCGATAGTATTCTTCGATTTCAATAGCCCGGATTGCGCGTTTGCACGAATCGACATCCGTTGAATTGTGGAGGGTTTTCATTTCTGAAAGAATCGCCGTCAGCTCATCGAGCGATTTGTCGGCGAGACGTTCGCGGAGTTCCGGATTCGGGGGAACTTCGGGGAGCAGGATGCCGTTGAGCACGGATTCAATGTAGAGTCCGGTGCCTCCGCAGAGCACTGGTTTTTTTCCCCGGCTTTCGATCGATTCCCTGGCAACGCGTTCGTCGCGAAGATATTCATAGAGGTTGTAACGGTAGCCGGCAGGGCAGATATCGATCAGATGGTACGGGACCGGACCGTATTCGTCAAGATCCTTGCCGGTTCCAAGATCCATTCCTCGGTAGATCTGGCGCGAATCGGCACTGATTATCTCTCCGTCAATGGCTTTGGCCACGTCCACGGCGCGTGCGGTCTTTCCGCTGGCAGTAGGGCCGGTAATTACAAGCAGGCTCATCTCTGTCAGATATTGTCGTTGGGTTGAAGTTCTTCGATATAATTGCCGACACCGTTGATATATTTGCGCCAGATTCTGCGCAGATGATAGAATGGGGTGTCCTGATTGTTGTCGGCTACGTACAGCCACGTCGGGTCGTTGTAATTGACGTCCCAGCTTTTGACATCCTCGATGTGGAATGTCGGGCGATAGTGTTTTATTCTGTAACGTCTGCGGCCATTGTGGGCATAGGTTTTCCAGGCCATTGCGACGGTGTAGAGTTTCAGCGATTCGGCGCTCATGAGCGGATTGAGCTGCTTTGAGTTGATCATCTGCGCCAGATCGCGGAATGTGACCCACATGTCGTCGGGGTTGCGGCGGGAATATTCGGCTTTTTCTTCCGGATTGAGAAATGCGAAGAAATGGAATATGTTGCAGTCGGCATTTCCTGAAATATTCGAGTAGAAGAATCGGATGTCGGCGTTGTCAAGATTTGTTAGATTCGAGAAAATTCGTTCCGCGTCATTGGTTGAGATGCGTTCGCGGCGCGGGATGAATTCACTGACAGGCGTGTCCAGATAGGACTTCCCGGGGATCATCTTATCGGCTTTAACTTCGGGTGAGCGCAGACATATGAGATTGTCGGCAATGATGAAGAATCTGACCTGAGTCGACTTGCCGTGTCGGGTCGCGCTCCCTTCGAAAT
>JAIDJZ010000057.1 GCA_029051965.1 Paramuribaculum sp.
GTCGAGAGCGACCGACATGCCTATTTCGCCGGTCATTGGCGACTGGTCGTAGGTCGTGGTCGGAACCGTAAATGTCAGAGTTCCGCTGGTGTAGTCGGGATAGTCGGCTGTGTAGGAGAGGTCTGTGATGTCATCCGGGGCCATCGGGTGGGCGTTGGCAACGGAGAGAGAGCTGAATCGCTGGTCGGCCGGATAGCTGTAGAGCAGCTGTGCTTCGGCTGTCGTCGGGTCTATTTTCAGCAGACCGGAGATGCCGTTGCGGTTATAGTTCCGGTCTTCTTCCGAAGAGAATCCGAAGAGCGACCAGTAGAACATTCCGTCGCGGAAGTTGATCGCGGCTCCGGTCTTGATTTCGGGGTCACGTGTCGGCCAGTAGCCGGTCTCGCCGATTGCCGTGCATGAACCGTCTTTGGCAATAGAATATAATTTGCTGTCGAGTCCGATTCCATAGAGATTGCCATGACTGTCGCAAGCCGCATTGCGGATGGCTGGCAGGTCGGCAACCGGAATGAGTTCTCCGGACTCGATGTCGACCCGGCAGAGTTTGACAGATTCTGTGTTGGAGAAGGCATGAGTCACTGCCCAGAGCGTATCATCGACCGGGTCGTAGGCCAATCCGCACGGGATATTCTTTGCTTTCAGCGAGGCTTCGCTTGTCGATTGTGAATACTGGTAGGTAAATGAGCTGGATTTGACCAGACCCCATGTCGAGGCATCGAAGACACGGTAGGAGAGTGTGTAGTTCATCCATGTGCCCCTGACGTCGTAGCAGTAGTGCTTTCCATCGAAGAGAGTGCTGCCGCAGTTGGCCCAGGTGTTGTCTGGGCCGGTCGGAGACATGGGTGAGAACCCGGAGTATTCAGAGGAGTTGATGCCATAGAAGCCGTAGGCAGCAGTCGGAGTTGACGAATCAAGCCATTCCTGATTCATGGTCATGAAGCCGATCAGCTGGGAACTGTTTGCCGAGCTGACTGAAAACGCTCCCAGCAATCCGGCCGCTATGACAGCGAGGATTCTGATTGATTTCATAAGTATAATTTTTGAAAATTAAATAATATTTGCTGATTTTTCCACTGACTTTAATTCTGTCAAAAATGTTCTATATTCTGCTATAATG
>JAIDJZ010000058.1 GCA_029051965.1 Paramuribaculum sp.
CCTTGTTCTTCAGTCACGTAGCTACGGCTACGCTCCTTCATCACAAGACAAAAATCACTCAGAGATATGCGACCCCTGCATTAACAAATATTGGGAAACCGGCTCTTATGATACGTCGCTCTATGTCGACAGTGATCATGAATATGGCGATGACTGTCTTATCATGTCGGATGAGTACGGAAATGTCATGATTGTCCTGAAGCGGGTGGCTGCGGGAGGCGCGTCGGGAAAGTCGAGGGCGAAGTCTAAGAGAGTGTTTGAATTTAAACCGCGTTAACAGTAATACGCATGAACGGCAGAACCTTCAAAATAATCCTGAGGTCTTTTTTGGCGAATTCCGCCAAGTCTCATCAGTCGCATAGCCCGCTATGCTCCTTCTTCAACTCGCGGAATTCGCTCAAAAAATCCTCTCAGCCTTAATTTGATTTAAATTCAAACACTCTCTAAAAAGAAGCGTTAGAAGATTGCGACGGTCTGTTCCGGTGGGCGTGGGTGTCTGTGAGGATGTCCGCGCGCTTCGGCGTGCAGTCCGGGAGGGAAGAATTGCGGTGAACTTTGCTGCGGTTGTTTTGTTTATAACCACGGAAACGAAAATAAAGGAAAAATTTCGCTAATTTGTGATGAAAGTTTCATAATTTTGTAGTGATAACCGGAATTCAAATTTAATGTCCTTGCAAATTACCGATAATATTTGTTCTGTGGGGATCGACGATCCTTCCGTCAGAGTGTTTGAGGCTCAGTATCCGACGCCGCATGGGATGAGCTATAATTCCTATGTGATCGCCGACCGGATGATTGCCGTGATGGATTCGGTCGAGTCCGGCGGAGGCGACCGCTGGGTGGCCGACATTCTCGACGCGACAGGCGGACGTCATCCCGATTATCTGGTGGTCCATCATATGGAGCCGGATCATTCGGCGAATATCCTGACGGCACTTGGCGCTTTCCCGGCGCTGAAGATCGTCACATCGGCACCGGCGGCGAAGATGTTGCCTCAGTTTTTTCCTGACTTCGATTTCTCCGGCCGCGTGATTACGGTGAAAGAGGGCGACACTCTCGCTCTGGGCGACCACACGCTCCGGTTCTTTTCTGCGCCGATGGTCCACTGGCCCGAGGTCATCGTGAGCTATGAGGAGTCGACCCGCACTCTTTTCTCGGCCGATGCGTTCGGTAAGTTCGGGGCGATCGGTCATGACGATGACTGGGTTTCCGAGGCGCGCCGCTATTATGTCAATATTGTCGGCCGCTACGGATCGCAGGTGGCTTCGCTGCTGAAGAAGCTCGGCGGACTCGACGTTGTCCGCATCGCTCCGCTCCACGGACCGGTGCTCGACGGAGACCTGCAGCGATATTTCGGCCTTTACGGCCTGTGGAGTTCCTACACTCCTGAGGCGGACGGCGTCCTGATCGCCTATGCGTCGATCTATGGCGGAACCGCCGAGGCGGCTCTTGAGCTGGCGGATATGCTCCGGCAGCGCGGCGTTTCGAATGTCGAGGCGATGGATCTGACGACGTGCATGATGAGCGAGGCTGTCGCTCAGGCGTTTCGCTATTCGGCGCTTGTCCTCGCTTCTCCGACCTACGACGCAGGGCTCTTCCCTGTCATGGGCGAATTTATTCGCCATCTGGCCAAGAAGAATTTCCGGAATCGGGCCGTCGGTTATGTCGAAAACGGCTCGTGGGCCCCGATCGCGGCGCGTAAGATGTCGGAATTCATGTCGGAGCTGCCCGGAATCAGCGTAATGGAGCCTGTCGTGACAGTGCGTTCGCGTCTCAGCAGTGAGTCGCGGAGCCGACTGCAGCTTCTGGCCGAATCGATAGAGAAAACAATACAGACAAAATAATTATTAACCAAAATCCAACAAACTCAACTACTATGGAATTTCTTACTGATGAAAAGCTCCTTATCGTAGGTGCGGCCGGTATGATCGGCTCTAACATGGCTCAGACAGCCATGATGATGAAACTCAGCTCCAACATCTGTCTCTACGATCCCTATGCACCCGCACTCGAAGGCGTAGCTGAAGAGATGTTTCATTGCGCGTTCGAAGGTGTCAATCTGACTTTCACCTCCGACATCAAGGAAGCATTCACCGGAGCAAAATACATTGTGTCCAGCGGTGGCGCAGCCCGTAAGGCAGGCATGACTCGTGAGGACCTCCTCAAGGGAAATGCGGAAATCGCTGAAAACTTCGGTAAGAATGTACGTGAATACTGCCCCGATGTCAAATTTGTTGTCGTTATCTTCAACCCGGCTGACATCACCGGTCTGATCACACTTCTCTACTCAGGCCTGAAACCCTCTCAGGTTGCTACTCTTGCAGCGCTTGACTCGACCCGTCTGCGCAGCGAACTCGCTAAATACTTCCACATCTCTGCCGACAAGGTTAAGAACTGCCGTACGTTCGGCGGCCACGGCGAGCAGATGGCTGTGTTCGCTTCGACTACAACTGTCGACGGAACTCCTCTCACCGAACTCATCGGTACGGAAAAACTTCCTCTCGAAGACTGGGAAGCTCTCAAGGTGCGCGTGATCCAGGGCGGTAAGAACATCATCGACCTCCGCGGACGTTCGTCGTTCCAGAGCCCGGCCTACATCTCGATCGAGATGATCGCAGCCGCTATGGGTGGCAAACCTTTCACCTGGCCTGCCGGAACATATGTCAACGACGGTCAGTTCCAGAACATCATGATGGCGATGGAAACAACTATCGACACAACCGGTATCCACTACAAGGAAGTTGCCGGAACAGAAGGCGAGAAAGCAGAACTCGAAAAGAGCTACAAGCATCTTTGCGAAATGCGTCAGGAAGTCATCGATCTCGGAATCATGCCTCCTGTTGAAGACTGGAAGAAACTCAATCCCAACATGTAATTCCCGTCAGAAAGAGAATGATCTCTCAGGGTGTCCGGATTCAGCCGGACACCCTGTTTCGTTCTGCGGCTGTGGGTTCTGCGGTGCGGATGGACCGGTGGAAAAAGGTTTCTGAAACTCATTTCCGACAAAAAATCAGCAAAATAGATTGCCGGCGTTGGGATTTTTGAAGAAATTTAGTAACTTTGCAGAGTTTTTTCAACCAATATTGTCCCCGTGGGAAAGTTTACAGACTATAAATTGCCTCTGAAAAGTCTTCCTGAAGGTGTTCATTCATTTGAGTATCACCTTGATAAGAAGTTTTTCGAAAATATGGAGAGCCCCGACATCCATGATGCGGATCTTCATGTCGCACTCAGTGTGACATACAAGCGGGATCTTTATACTCTCGACTTTGCCATTACCGGAACGATCACTCTTATCTGCGACCGATGTCTCGACGATCTGGTCATGCCGGTCGATACAGACTATCACATCAATGTCAGATATGGAGAGGATTACAACGACGAAGCCGACGACCTTCTCGTCATTCCGGAGAGCGACAATTATCTGAATGTGGCCTATATGCTCTATGACACGGTCGCTCTGACGATACCGATCAAGCATGTCCACCCGCTCGGAAAGTGCAATCGCCAGATGAGCCAGATGCTGAAGAAACACCGCGCGCGCCCGACGGGCGAAGACGGCGATCTGGAAGACCGGCTCATTGACGAAATGGAAGTCATGGACGATTCCGCCGACGTTTCCGAAACCCCGACCGATCCGCGCTGGGACGCCCTCAGAGGGCTCGCCTCGAATGAAATGACAGACTGACCTCTCCGTCCGGAGTCCGGTAGCGGAAGTCAGACAGAACAATAAAAATAATAACTCAATAATAACTAAACAACAATGGCACATCCCAAACGCAAACAATCGAAGACCCGCACTGCCAAACGTCGTACACACGACAAAGCCGTAGCTCCCACTCTGGCACTCTGCCCGAACTGCGGTGCATGGCACATCTATCACACTGTGTGTGGCGAGTGTGGCTACTATCGTGGCAAAGTCGCCATCGAAAAAGCTGAAATGGCCTAAACCATCCCGGGCCCAGCGGCCTCGTCAGATGTGTTTCAACCAGTTCACAACGATTAGCCGGCGGTGATTGATAAAATCGCCGCCAGTAATTGCATATAACGCTTCTTATTTTTTATTCAACTCTAACCCACCTTTTCAAAAATGATAAATGCAAGAATTGCCGGTGTGGCTTCATACGTACCGGACGATATACTTGACAATGAGATGCTTTCGAAGATGGTCGATACGTCGGATGAATGGATCATGACACGTGTCGGCGTCAAAGAGCGTCGCATCCTCAAGAAAGAGGGTGAGGGATCCTCTTACCTCGGAATTCAGGCTGTCAACCGTCTGCTCGAGAAAACCGGAACCCGTCCGGAGGAAGTCGATCTTCTGATCTGCGCGACCTCCAATCCCGACTACCGTTTCCCCTCGACAGGGTCGATCATTGCCCACGGCTGCGGAATGACCCAGGCCTATGCCTATGACATCCAGGCCGCATGTGCCGGCTGCATCGTGGCTCTTCAGGACGGAGCCGCTTATATCAAATCGGGACTTCGCAAGAAAGTTGTTGTCGTAGCTGCCGAAATGATGTCGTCGATGGTCAACTACAATGACCGCACAACCTGTCCGCTCTTCGGCGACGGCGCTGCCGCAATGCTTCTCGAACCGACTGAAAAGGAAGTTGGAGTTATGGACGCTGTGTTCCATGTCGACGGTGTCGGCCGTGACCACCTTCTGATGCGTGCGGGCGGCTCTGTGAAGCCCGCGTCGCACGAAACCGTTGACGCCGGCGACCATTTCGTTTATCAGGACGGTCGCTTCGTCTACAAACACGCTGTCACCGACATGCTTGAGTCGACTCTCGATATCTGCAAGCGCAACAATCTCGACATGGAGTCGGTCGACTATCTGATTCCCCATCAGGCCAATCTCCGTATCATCGAGGCCGTTGCCCAGCGCGCAGGCATCGCTCCCGAAAAGGTGCTTGTCAACATCGAATATCGCGGCAACACTTCGGCCGCTTCGATTCCTTTGTGTATTTCTGAAAACGAAAGCCGTCTGAAACCGGGCGACAAGCTCGTTCTGACTGCCTTCGGCGCCGGATTCACATGGGGTGCGATGTACGTCATCTGGGACATCTGACAACTCGCATGAAGCCTCTTTGCCGGCGTACGGAAATGCCGGCAGACGGGCGGTCTCTGAAAAAATAACGCGTGGATAGCATCTTTTAAGGTGCTATCTGTGTTTTTATTTCAGGGAGCTTTTTCCCGACAACCAAATAACCAAAATTCAATCTCATGACCGAAAGCCACAAAGCCGGTTTTGTCAACATTGTCGGCAATCCGAATGTCGGAAAATCAACGCTGATGAACGATCTCGTCGGCGAACGAATAAGCATAATAACCTCAAAGGCACAGACAACGCGCCATCGAATAATGGGCATTGTCAACGCGCCGGACTATCAGATCGTTTTTTCGGATACGCCCGGGGTGCTCAAACCGAAATATAAACTCCAGGAAAGCATGCTCGACTATTCCGAGGGTGCGCTGACCGACGCCGATGTGCTGCTTTATGTCACTGACGTTGTCGAGGATCCGACCAAAAACGCCGAATTCCTTGCGCGTGTGGCCCGTGAGACGGTTCCGGTGCTGCTCGTGATCAACAAGATCGACCTTCTGCGCGATCAGTCGCAGCTTGAGGAGATCGTTGCTAAATGGAAAACGCTGCTTCCCGCAGCTGAAATTTTCCCGACGTCGGCGCTTGAGCATTTCAATGTCAAGTCGATCATGGACCGTATTCTCGAGCTGCTGCCCGAGTCGGCCCCTTATTTCGGAAAGGATGCACTGACCGACAAGCCTGCAAGATTTTTCGTCACAGAGATCATCCGCGAGAAGATCCTGCTGAACTATCAGAAAGAGGTGCCCTACTCGACAGAAGTCATTGTCGAGAAGTTCGACGAGAAGGAGGGCGCGATCCATATTATGGCGGTTGTCTATGTCGAGCGCGATTCCCAGAAGGGAATTCTGATCGGCAAAGGGGGCGCTATGCTGAAGAAAGTGGGGACACAGGCCCGCAAGGATATCGAAACATTTTTCGGCAAAAGAGTCTTTCTCGAACTGTTTGTCAAAGTCGAGCCGAACTGGCGCAACCGCGAGAACAAGCTGAAAGCGTTCGGATATATAGAATAAAAATAACCACAGGAAATAATAGTAAATGTCACAACTCGTAGCCATAGTCGGACGTCCTAATGTCGGGAAGTCCACTCTTTTCAACCGTCTCACCCGAAGCCGTACCGCAATCGTGGACGACACTGCCGGCACCACCCGCGACCGCCAATATGGACGTGTCGACTGGAACGGCCGCGATTTTTCAATCGTCGACACCGGAGGCTGGGTCGTGAATTCGGATGATATTTTCGAATCGGAAATCAACAAGCAGGTCCATCTCGCAATCGAGCAGGCCGATGTGATTCTTTTCGTTGTCGACGCCATGAACGGTGTGACCGACCTTGACGATCACGTGGCCGAGATTCTGCGCAAATCGCGCAAGCCGGTGATCCTTGTCGCCAATAAGGTCGACAGCTCCGACTGGCTCTACAATGTCCCCGAGTTCTATTCTCTGGGTCTTGGCGAGCCATATCCTGTTTCGGCTGTCAACGGATTCGGCACAGGTGACCTCCTCGATGACGTTGTCAAGAAACTGCCTGAGACAGACAATGAGGAGGAGGAGCTCGACGATATCCCCAAGTTTGCGATCGTAGGCCGTCCGAATGCCGGCAAATCGTCGATCGTCAACGCTTTCATCAGCGAGGAACGGAATATCGTCACGGATATCGCCGGAACAACCCGCGACAGTATCTACACGCGCTACAATAAGTACGGTTTCGATTTCTATCTCGTCGACACTGCCGGCATCCGTAAAAAGACAAAGGTCAATGAGGATATCGAGTATTATTCCGTGATCCGTTCGATCCGTGCGATCGAGGCGGCCGACGTCTGCATTCTGATGATCGATGCGACCCGCGGAATCGAATCGCAGGATGTCAGCATCTTTTCGCTCATCCAGCGCAACAAGAAGGGGCTTGTGGTCTGCGTCAACAAGTGGGATCTTGTCAAGGACAAATCGGAAGTGGCGATCAAGTATTTCCGCGATACAATCCGCAACCGTTTCGCTCCCTTCACTGACTTCCCGATCATTTTCGGATCGGCTCTGACGAAGCAGCGCATCTACAAAGTGCTTGAGACTGCGGTCGAGGTCTACAGAAACCGTAAGAAGACAATCCCGACCTCTCAGCTCAACACGGTTATGCTTGAGGCCATCGCGGCCTATCCGCCCCCTGCCAACAAGGGAAAATATGTCAAGATCAAGTATGTCACCATGCTCAAGGGTGCGCCGATTCCGACATTTATCTTCTTCTGCAATCTTCCGCAGTGGGTCAAGGAACCCTATCGCCGTTATCTCGAAAACAAGATCCGCGAGAACTGGGATTTCTCCGGGACGCCGATCAATGTCTACATGCGCGAGAAATAATCCGGCTCATGCCGGATAGAAAAAGACCAGTGGCTGCATCTTTTTTGCGATGCAGCCACTGGTCTTTTAGAGCCGGCCGGGATCAGTCGCCGAGAATTTCCGAAAGCGGAATGGTATTGAACCAGAAACGGTAGCCTGAGCTGTGGGTGTCGTCGACGTCGTGGACGCCCTCTTCGGTCACGATGCCGACAGTTTTGCCGTCGGGCATCAGTGTCATCGAGGAGTAGGCCGCCGGGCCGTGCATCACCTGATGGCTGACGGGCCATGTTTTGCCGTTGTCATAGCTGGCGTAGATCGTTATGTTGCTTCGCCACGGTCCGGCCGGAAGTGACTGAAGCAGGACATCCTTGCCGTTGTGGCGGACACGGATGATGTCGCCGTTGCATCTGATGTCGGTCAGGTCATTATAGTCCTCGAGTTCTTTCCAGGTGACACCCTTGTCCTTCGAGATGGCGAATTTGCGATTTGATTTGAAGCGTGCGCGGATGCTCATTAGCAGGTCGCCGTCGGGGAGCTCGACGATTTTTGATTCGTCGCCGTCGAGAGTGGCGGGAGTTTTGCTGACTTTCCATGTCTTGCCGCTGTCGTCGCTGTAGATCGCGTAGCAGGGGAATGGATCGACACCGTCCTGACGGGTCACGAGAACGAACATCAGACGGCCGTTTTTAAGCTGCACGGCGCGTCCCGATGAGGCAAAAGCGGCTGTCAGTTTGATCGGCTGTCTGCCGTTGGGATCAGTGGTGAAGAGCTGAGAGGATATGTCGACCGGTTTTTCCCATGTCTTTCCACCGTCGTGGCTGCGCGAGACGCTTGTGTGGCTCGGAGATGAATCCCAGAGGCCGTTGCCGTGGGAAGAGATGACGATCAGATCGCCTGATTTCCGGTCGTAGACAATCGCCGGGTCGCCGTAGCCGCCGATTTCGTCGTGCTCGGCAACTGTGATATATGGTCCCCATGTTTTGCCTCCGTCGGTGCTTCTGCGGGCAACGACGTCGATTCGTCCCGGCAGGTCACCGAGTTTGTCAATGCGTTTGTCGCCGACAACGACAATCGTGCCGTCAGGGAGGGTTTCTATTGCGGGAATGCGGTAGAATTGCGAATCATAATCGCCTTTGTTCATTACGAGAGAGCGGACCGAGCCGTTGCTTTCATAGCTTACCGGAGTCTGCGCAGCAAGGCTCATTCCGGAAGAAATGGTGGCGATGCAGAATGCCGCAGAAGTCAGAAGTTGAGTGATTGGTTTCATGGATGTGAATGTAACAGAGGTGTTTTTTTGTAGGAAGGAAAAGTGTTGTTGAGAGCCTGACAGTCGAAGATGAGGTCGGCATGTCCCTCTCAGCAGGTGTGGGGCGCGCGTTTGACGGTGTCGACGCCCGGAATGGCTGATATGTGGTGCATGATCGACTGGAGTTCGTTGAACGAGTGGACTCCGAGCGAGATCGTGCATGTCACGATCGAGTCGAGTGTGTCGGTGTTGAAGGAATCCATCGAGAGTCCGAGTCGGTTGGTGATGCAGTCGACCAGGTCGATGAAAAGATGGAAGCGGTCGACGGCTGTGACTACGATAGTCTCGGGATAGAGCGTGTTGTCGGCTTCGTAGTTGACCGAAACGATGTTGTCGCCCCACTGAGAAGCGAGTCTGATCGCTGTCGGGCAGTCGCGTTTGTGGACTGTTATTTCGCCTGTTTCGGGATCACTGAATCCGACGACCTCTTCGCCGGGTATCGGGTTGCAGCAGCTGCAGCGTGAGAAGTCTTTGCGCGGACGTGTTTCGAGGTATTCCGAGATGAATTGTTTCGCCTTATAGGTGACGCAGCTGCTGAGCCAGTCTTCAGTCGGTTCGGCTTCGGAATCGGTGAAAACTTCGACGACGTCGCCGCGATGGAGGCGTGCCTTGACCGATGCGAGAAAGTTGTTGATTCGCGCATAGCGAGCGTGCAGTCCGATTTCCGGCGAGATTTCGAATGCGAAGTCGAGCACGGTCGCTTTCTGCGGCATCACTACGGGCTGGCCCGTGGTGGTGAATGTCATGATGTCGTCGTTGTAGAATGTCGTGACGATCTTGTCGATGAATTCTGTTCCCGAATCGGACTGTGTGACCAGGTCGCGGAGGACTTCACGGAATTTTTCGATCCATCGCTGGATATTGTCTTCGGTCCTGTCGGCCACGCATCCGAGCTGAGAGTCGCGGATCATGCGTTCGGAGCTGATGTGGACCTCCTGCCACCGTCCGAAATCGGCGAGCAGTTTGACGTGGAAGCTCTGATAGCCGTTTTCTTTCGGCGAATCGATGTAGTTGGTGATTCCGCCCGGTTTTTCTTTGAAATGGCTTGTCAGGATCGAATAGATTTTCAGGACCATGTCCTTTTCTTCGGCGGGCGTCGCGCCGGGTAGTGAAAAGATGACGTCGGTGAAATGGCGGTATTTGAGGTGGTTGAAGTCGTCGCCGAATTTTGCCATCTTCCGCCATACGCTGTAGGGCGCGCGATATTCGACTCTGACTTCGGTTTCGATTCCTTCGGCCAGCAGGGTCGAATGGATCTGAGAGCAGAATCGGGCGAGACGCTGTCGCTGCATCTCTTCGTCGTTGTCGATGAGGGTGCGCAGCTCCGCATATTCATGCGGGCAGCGGAAGCGGAAGCTTAGATTCTCAAGTTCGGTCTTGACATGGTAGAGTCCCAGGCGGTTGGCGAGCGGGGCATAGAAATAGTCGGTTTCGCCCGCGATTTTCATCTGTTTGTCGGGGCGCATCGACGAAAGTGTGCGCATGTTGTGGAGCCGGTCGGCCAGTTTTATGAGCATCGCGCGGATGTCGTACTGGAACGATTCGAGCATCTGTCGGAAATTGTCGACCTGCTTGGTCGATTTGTAGTGGTCGGATTTGCGCTTGGTCAGCACATTGACCAGAAAGGCCACGTCGGGCCCGAAGCGGCTTTCGATGTCTTCGACTGTGTAGTCGGTGTCTTCGACGACGTCGTGGAGAAATGCCGCCATGACGGGGTTGGCGTCGAGCATTAGTTCTTCGGCCGCGATATTGGCAACGGCAATGGGATGGAGAATGTAAGGCTCGCCGGTCTTGCGTTTCTGGTTGGCGTGGGCAAGGCGTGCGAGTTCGAAGGCGTCGCGGATTCGCTGAAGCTCTTCAGGGGTTGTCCGCTTTGCCATGACATCGAAAACATGGTCGGCACGCTCGTTTATCAGCTGTTCGTAATCTTTTTCCATTGTCGATAAAGTGAGGAGTGAAACAATTATTTACAAAAGTACGCATTTTTTTTGTTTCTCCAATTTGCATTGCGCTTTTATCGACTCATTTTCTTACGATTCGGCAGCGACGGCCATGTTCAGGCGTCGATGGTTTTTGCTTCGTTGATGATCGGCTCCATCAGAGTGTCGACATTGTAGACGGGAAGGGGATAGTTGGCAAGGAAGCTGTTGGAGGTGCGGAGGGCGAGCATTCCGCGCAATGCTCCCAGCGCTACGCTGAACATCAGTCTGATGAGGTGGGCGTCGACGATGATCTCGTTTTTCGTTACCGTCGCGTCCGGACCGCGGAGTTCGAAATCGGCTCCGATGGTGTAGTCGAGCAGGTGGCGGCACATCTGCGAGCGGAATGTCGTGTAGCGTGCAGTCAGCGAAAGATGGATTGTGTGGCTTCCTGTGTGATAGGCAAAGTCCGACATCAGTTTGACGTCGACGGGAGTGCCTTCGAACCGCATCATTTCCCAGCGGTAGAAATGGGTGCGGTCATGGTCTTCTTCAATGTTCAGCAGTCGGATGTCGAGCTCTTGTGATTCCATATACTTTTTTTGATTAGATATGGAATTACAACGGAGCTGGGCGGCTAAATGTTCCGCGTTGGGGCTGTAGCCGTGGCTGTATGCATGGGCGTCAGAGGTTTATTTCTTGCGGTTTCTGACGCTTCGGGTGGCGGCTGCTGGGGCGGATTTGGGTTTGGCTGTCTTTGCTTTCTTCGCTTTGACGGTCGCTGTGCGTTTCGCTTTTGTTGTGCCGCGTTTTGTCGTGCTGCGCTTGACGGCAGCGGGAGCGGCCTGTGTTGAGTCCGACTGCTGGGTCAGGGCTTCTTCAGCGGCTTTTTTGTCGGCGGCTTCCCGACGGGCCTGAAGCTCTTCGAGCGATGGAACCCAGAGCTTGCGTTCGAAGTTGTCGAGCGACGCCTGAATGCTGTCGCGTGCGTGCTGGAGCGATTCTGTGTCGGGATACATCTGGACCATCGACTGGTTTTTGAGGTTGCGGGTCTTTATGATGTCACCGTCGTAGAGTCCGAGAAGGAAAAAGTCATCGTAGGTACACGACGGGAGATTGTTCTCGTCACTGATGAAAATGTTCTGTGTCGACATATACGGGCGCAGGTCGTCGAACTTGACCCAGAACATGGGATATTTCAGCGGTTCCATGCCCCATTCGTCGGAGCGGTGGAGGACCGGGCAGACTGCTTCGATGACTGTGCGCAGGCGGTTGGTGCGTTTGTCGAATTCGTAGCGCTCGATGATGTAGTAGGAAAGAACCTCGTCGGCAGGGACGTCGGCTTCTTCTACGGTAAACCGCTGGCGTTTGTCGGTGCTTCCCTTGGCGGGGGTGTATTCGATATGGAAACGCTCAAGGACATCTTTGGGAGTCAGTGCATACTGGTCGGTGAAGATTTCGCGTCCGTCGAGATACTGATAGACCTTCAGCTTGCCGTCGGCAACGAGGCGCAGGATCGTGCGGAAGAGATTTTCCTCTCCGTTGAGGGGCGGTTCTGGAAAATAGAGCGGGGCGTTGGCCGGTTTCGACAGGTCGAGCTGACGGTAGATGACTCTCATCCATGAAAGGTCGGCGTCCGAGACCTGCGGAGTGGTCATCCGCTGCTGCATGCGGGTGGTGATTTCCGGATTGCTGTCGCGCGAATCGTTTTTGCGCGAGCCTTTGCGCATGGTGGCTGTGCTGTTGTCCTGAGCCGCAGCTTCGATGCAACAGATTGCCGATATGGCGATAATCAGTATTTTAAGGAGTTTCATAATCGATTTGCAGGAGTTCTGTGAGAGTGGTGGATGAGAGTCTGTTGTGGATTCGGATCGGTCAGTGTCAGTTGATCAGTATTTCCATCGGCGAGAGGGTCCGTTCGACTCCGTCGGGGCCTTTGGCTTTGATTCGTGATATGAAGAAGCGCTTTCCGCGGCCGAGGCGCTTGATTGCCTCTTTCTGGCGTTCGGAGAATGCTGCGCCGGCCGATACTTCCGGAATGGCGTTGCCCATTGAGTCGAAAACGATCATCTCGAAGCTCAGCACCTGAAACTGGATGTCGAGCAGTCCGTCGTCGATGGCTGCCTTGAGGCCGCCGGCTCCGGCAACTGCCTGTTTGCTGATAGGTTTGCCACCTTTGTAGCGGTCAGTTCCGATGGCCAGATAGGGAGTCGGATCGGGCAGTTTTCTCACTCGGAAGGTGTGGCTGGCGATGTTCTGACGTCGACCTTCGATTTCGGCGGTGACGGTGATGACCGCGTCGGTTCCGATATTGGCCGGACGTGCGGTCCAGAGATCTCCGTTGCGGGTGAGCGTTCCGTTGGTCATGGTGGCCTGAACAGCGCTCTGGGGCATTCCCGGGACAGATATGCTGATCGGATTGTCGATGCCGGCGTAGAGCACGTTCATCATCGTTGCCGAAACGGTTGCATAGGGATCAATGACCGTATAGGAGGATGTGAAGGGGTGTTTGGTGACAGAGCCGTCGGGGTGGGGCACTTCGATGTGGCCCGAGTAGTTGAAATTGCCTGAAGAACCGGCAACGAATTCGTAGTGGCCGTTGGCGATTGGCCGTCCTCCGACATAGATTGTCGGGCGGGAGGCTGTGTCGACGGCTGCAAGAACGATGTCGGCACTGTAGCGGCCGCCGCGGATGACCATTCTGGATTCCGGAACGACGAATGCGTTCAGTTCGTTTGCGATCATTTCCGATCCGGTTATCTCGGCGATCGATTTTCCCTGGCTCAGCGCGGCGATTGAAAGAAGCGCCTCGCCTTCGGCATAGCGGATGTCGTTCTGGAGTTTGGTCAGGAGTGTTATGGCTGCGACTGCCGGCTGGCGGTCGAATTTAGCTTCTTCCCATGTCTGGGCGACAAGCATTCCCTTGCGCTGGAATGGCTGGGTCGACAGTGCGGAGTTGACGCTGGCGCGGCGTGTCGAGTCGACCACTATTTTCTCGACCGTTGTCCGGAACCGGTCGACTTCAGCCCGGAGTGCGGCGCCACGCATTGTGGCCGGTTCGAGCATTATGACGGAGGCAGCCTCCATGTCGTCGCGGTTCTGAATGTTGTCGATCGTGCCGCCGGCGCCGTCAGCTTCGCGGACAATCGCGAGCTTGAGCGAGTCGATGAGCGAGTAGAGCCGGGCCGAAGCGCTGCGCACAGAGTCGGCTTTGGACATCCAGCCGGTCATGGCTGCCGGATCGTCGGCCGCGAGATTCTTCAGCTCCGAATAGATTGCGGCGTTGCGTCGGTTGACTGTCACGTTGGTGCGCGCCAGTCCGTCCTCGACCTGCATGAAGCCGTCGAGAACGTCGCTCGAGACATTCAGAGCGAGCATTGCGGTCAGAACGATGTACATCAGGTTGATCATCTTCTGACGAGGCGAGAGCCGAGCGTTGGATTGGGCCATTTTTCTGGAGAGTGGAGTGTTAGATGTTCGACGAAGGAGAGGCTGTTTCTTCGGCAGTTGCTGCAGCCCCCATTGGCGATCCCATTGCGGCGCCCATGTTGATAGTCATGGCGCGGAGCATTTTTTCGTAGACCTGATTGAGCTGCTGCATGTGGCGGGTCATCCGTTCGCTTTCCTCGCAGTAGCGTGAGCTTTGTGCCGCGCTGTTTTCATACATCTGGCAGATCTCCTTGATTCCGCGGTTCACACGGTCAATCGCGTCGAGCTGCGACGAAACGCTTTTGAGCTGGATCTCATAGATAGTGTTCAGTCCGGCAATGTTGCGGTTGAGGGCCTGCATCTGTTCAACGTAGCCGGTCGAGCTCGAGGTGATGGTTTCGGAGTTGTCGGTGATGGCCCGATAGCTGTCGAGCAGTGTGCGGCTGACGTCATTGAGGGCTTCGGTCGTGGCTTTGAGCTGGGCCATCTGGCGGGCGATGCCCGACATCTCGCCGATGAATTCTTCCGACGCGCCCTCGATCGAACCGGAAGCGACGGCTGGGGTCGGACTGACGGCTGCCTGGACCGGTTGAGTCTGAACGGGAGCCGCAGGCTCAAGGTCGGGGTCGGTCACAAATGTGACCGGCTGGCTTCCTCCGGCAAAATCCGGACGGTCTTCCGGATTTTTCGATGCAAGAACGGGAAAAACCTCTTCCCAGTTGTATTCGCGCTGCGGGCGGTCAAACGCGGTGAGAACGAACATCAGCACCTCGGTTCCCATGCCGATCGACAGAAGGGTGTTGCCTCCCTGAAGATGGAGAATCTTGAAAAGAGCACCCAGAATCACGATTGCCGCACCGATACTGTAGGCGAAGTTGAAGAAACGCTGGCCGCCTTCACTTGAGATGAAGCGTTCGACGGCATTCTTATATCGTTTGATTTTTCCCATTGGAGTTGAGTGATGTAGTAATAAGTGGGTTGTGACGGAGGAGAGGAGTCGTTTATTTCTTTAGTTTGTTGCCTCGGGCGAAGCCTATCTGGGTTCTGACGCATCGGAATCCGATGTAGGAGCGCTGTTCGTTCTGGTATTCCCACATGCGGATGTCCGAACGGATGTTGTGGGCCACGTCTTTCCACGAACCGCCTCTGACAATCTTGCGTTTCATCTTGTAGGGGTCTTCCTTGGCGGCGTCATAGCGGTATTCCGGATTCATGTCTGAAGTCAGTCGGCTCACAGATTCGGTGAATGCCGTCGATGTCCATTCGCTGACGTTTCCGGCCATGTCATAGAGTCCGAAATCGTTTGGCGTATATGTTCCGACGCGCGAGGTGATCAGATGGCCGTCCTGGACATAGTTGCCGTCCTGGGGCTTGAAGTTGGCATAGAAGCAGCCTTTTTCCTCGGTGAGGGGCAGGTCGCCGGCCCAGGGATATTTGTTGTCGTTGACGCCGGCGCGTGCGGCATATTCCCATTCGGCTTCGGTCGGCAGACGGTAGGGCTCGACATAGACGCCCTCGCGGCCCAGAGCGCGGCGAAGGAAATCGGTGCGCCAGTTGCAGAAGGCGTTGGCCTGTTCCCAGCTTACGCCGACAACGGGATATTCGTTGTAGCCTCCGTTGGAGAAATACATTCTGACGTAGGGCTCGTTGTAGGCGTTCTCGAAGTCGTTGATCCAGGCGGTCGTGTCGGGATAGACGTTGACTATGTATGTGTTGAGGAAGTCGAAGTCGCTCGAGAGTCCGCGGGTGATTGTCTGACGGATGATTTCGCCGTTGTCGTTGATATAGGCGGTGTCTTTCGAGATCAGAGGCACGTCTGTCGGCACCGGTTTGTCTGTGTTATATTCGCGGCGCGAGGGGTTGAGCCGGTGCTTGCGTTTGGCGGCCTCGGTGTGGTTATAGATCTCGTAGCGGTAGTTGAGCTGTTCGGGGTCAAGCTCTTTGATTCCGGTGATCGGATTGACGCGATAGAGGCTTTCGATTGCGCGGGCTTCGTCTTCGTTGGGGTTGCGCCAGGGAATCGGCTTGCTCCAGTTCAGGCGAGGGGTGATCGGATTTCCTTCGCGGTCCTCTTCGATCTTGAATTCTTCGTTGCCGCCGTAGGCCGGGTCGGCGAGACGCTCGCGGATAATCGAGTCGCGCACCCAGAACACAAATTGCTTATATTTTCCGTTGGTGACTTCTGTTTCATCCATCCAGAAGGCGTCGACCGACATACCACGCGAGTCGGCCCGCAGATTCCAGAGGGAGTCGGCTTCGGAGGGCCCGATTTTCATGGAGCCGCGGCTGACGAGGACCATTCCGTAGGGGGTGGGCTCTGCCCATGAGGTTCCGCCTATTCCGGTCACTTCGCCGCCGGCCGAGCTGCGGGAGCCGGATGCGCACGAAGCCGTAGCGGCCAGAATCATTATGGTGAGGAGATAGAGAATTGGTTTTTTCATAATTACATTATGCGAATACTCTTGTGCTTGTTCTTGTTTTTGTCGGAGAGATTGAGTTTAAGGTTGTAGCCCGCGACTATTTCATGGCTTCCGGAGGATGCTTTCGAGATGGCCGAGACGGGGTAGTCGTAGCTGTAGCCTACATAGAAGCCTTTTATCTCGACTCCGAGGGTCGCGATGACGGCATCGTCGTGGCGGTAGCCGATTCCGAAACTGAAAAGTTTCTTGTAGCGCATCCGGCCTGTCAGTTCGGCACGGGTGAACATGAAATCGCTCTTGACCATCAGCGAGGGTAACACTTCAAATAACGTGTTTTTTATCGGAATATTGCCACCGGCCATAAAATAGAGTGTCCTTCGCAGCTGAAATTCATAGTCGCCGCGGGTCGCGTCGGTCGATGAAGAGCCGCCGATGCCGTCCTGGCTGTCGGAGAATGTGATGGTGGGCGAGGTCAGGTGGGTGGCTGAGATTCCGGCCCAGAAGTATTTGTGGGAGTAGTAGATTCCGGCGCCGACGTCGAAGGCGTTGCCCGAGACATCCGTGCGCGGAATCGCGTCGTCGGTCGGTTCGTGGAAGTCGTCGCCGTCGGGAATGAAGACGTCGCTGCCGCGGAACACTTCGTTGGCGAAGCCCAGCTGGACGCCGGCTGTCATCACTCCTTTCAGAAACCGGAACTTATATGCGCCCTGAAGGTTGATCGACAGGTTGCTGAACAGACCGGCCGACTCGGAGCTGGCCGTAAGGCCGACTGCAATGCGTCGGTTGCCGAGTTTGATCGGCATGTCGGCTGTCGCAAGAAATGTTTTCGGGGCATTGTCGATGCCGACCCACTGCAGTCGTGATCCGGCCCGGATGTGGACCATATCGGTGTTGCCGATGGCGGCGGGATTGTAGTAGGACGGGGTTTCGTAGTATTGCGACAGCTGAGCGTCGGTCTGGGCGCCGGCTGCAATGGCTGTCATTACGATGGCTGACATCGCAAGGCAGAGAGAGAGTATGTGTCGGCGGCAATCTGACATCGTTTGTGGTGGTGGAGGGGATTATTCAAAATAGAATGTGAGCACGACCATGTTTGACCGGGCCTTGCTCAGCGATTCGGTTATCTGAAATTTCGAGGGATCGTCGGCGAGGTCCGTGCGTTTATGATCGAGCATGTCGGTCAGCCCGAAACAGAATTTTACTTCGGGATTGAGCTTGAAAAACGGGAGATAGAAGTCGAAGCCGAGCCCGACTGTCAGATACATGTCGGCGGCTTTGAAGCGAAGATAGTCACCGCGTTTGCGGCTGACGTCGAAGGCCGGCATCAGGCCTCCAGTCAGATATGGCCTGCAGTTGCGGAAGCGCTGTCCGGAAAATTTCAGGTCGATCGGCGCCACAACGTAGGCCGACTTGATGTTCTGGCGGTATTTGACCGGAGTTTCGCTTTCGGCTGTGTTGACATCGAGGATCGTGATGTCGCGGTTGCCGAAGTACATTCCCGGCGATATCCTCAGGTTGAACCATTCATTGAGCCTCAGGTCGAAAAGACCGTTCACGCAGAATCCCGGCGAGAAGGAGGGCTGCTCCATGTACCAGTTGTGGCCGTCGTCGGTGGTTATTCCGTTGTGGGTGAATGAGACGTCCTGAGTGTGTATGCCGATAGAAAATCCCAAATGCCAGCGACGGAGGTCGGCATAGGGGCGGTTCTGGATTTTGTCGTTGAAACGCTGCGACAGGGCTGCGACGGGAAATGTCGCCGCTGCTATTGTGATGAGAAGAAAAATTATGTTGCGTTTCTTGAAGTCCATTCCTTTGAGCTTACAGAATTAATAACGCTGCCCGGGCCGGTTTATTGCCTGCCGCAGCGGCTTTTGATGTTCATGCCGGAGATGCCAAACCTTTTTGCGGGCGAAGCCGTTGAAATATCACGGATGCCGCGGAGCCGTTTGCGGCTGGAATCGACAGAGGCTTCAGATGAACAATATATTAGTCAGACATAAGCAGCTGGTCTATCGCATTCTGAATGTGATGATCCTGATCCTTTCGGTCGGGCTGCTCATCTATCTGACTGTACTTGGCCTCAGGAATGTCGAGTTTTTCTCCGACCGCGGCTACATGACGTTTCAGCTGTGGGTCTGCTTCGCGTTCATTGCCGATTTCTTCATCGAGCTTTATCTGTCGGCGTCACGTGCGGCCTACGTGCGCAGAAGGCTCTTTTTTCTGGTGCTGTCAGTCCCGTATCTCAATATTGTCGCGGCGCTCGACATTCCGCTGACCTACGGCGCGCTCTATTTTCTCCGGTTCATTCCGCTCGCACGCGGCGCGCTGGCGATGTCGATTGTCGTCGGCTATGTCTCGCGCAACCGTCTGACAAATATATTCGCATCCTACACGGTCGTGTTGCTTGCGTTTATCTATATGGGGAGTCTGATTTTCTACGAAGTCGAGCATGGGCATAATCCCGGAGTAGACAATTTCTGGACTGCTCTCTGGTGGGCGTTTTCCGTTGCCACGACTGCCGGCTGCGACCTCTATCCGGTCACGTGGGCCGGGAAGATTGTCTGCGCCGTGCTGCCGACGATGGGGACGGTCCTTTTTCCGCTTTTCACGGTCGTGGTCACAACGGCTGTGCGCAACCGCATACACCGTGAGGACGCGACGCTCCGTGCTGGTCAGACGAACGGCCCGCTTCCGGCCGGTGAAAAAAGCGGTGTGCGGAATTCGCAATGATTCCGCACACCGTCAGTTGTTTTGTCGGTCGACAGTTATTCGGCTTCCTTCATGTTGTGGAATACGTTCTGGACATCTTCGTCATCTTCGAGTTTGTCGATGAGTTTTTCGATGGCCGCGCGCTGTTCTTCGGTCACTTCTTTCAGATCGTTGGGGATGCGTTCGAATTCCGAAGAGATGATCTCGAATCCGTTGCTTTCGAGATAGTGCTGGATGTTGGAGTAGTCCTCGAATCCGCCGTAGAGAACGACGATTTCGTTTTCTTCCTCGTCAACGTCGTTTTCGAGTTCGTCAACACCATAGTCGATCAGTTCGAGCTCGAGTTCTTCAAGATCAAGACCCTCTTTCGGTTTGATTTTGAAAACCGACTTGTGGTCGAAGAGGAAAGTGAGCGATCCCTGTGTGCCGAGCGATCCGCCGTGCTTTGTGAAGTAGGAGCGTACGTTGGCCACGGTGCGTGTGTTGTTGTCTGTCGCGGCTTCAACGAAGATGGCGATACCGTGGGGGCCGTATCCTTCGTAAGTGATTTCCTTATAGTCGCTGGCGTCCTTGTCGGTCGCTTTTTTGATAGCGCGCTCAACGGTGTCTTTCGGCATGTTGGCAGCTTTGGCGTTCTGCATCAGAGCGCGCAGGCGGGGGTTGGTCGAAGGATCCGGTCCGCCGGCTTTAGCGGCGATTGTGATTTCCTTACCGATGCGCGTGAATGTGCGCGACATGTTGCCCCAGCGTTTGAGCTTGCGGGCTTTGCGATATTCAAATGCTCTTCCCATAGGTTGGTTTGTTGAGAAATTGCTGTGTTATGTTTTGATGTTTCGTTTTCTGATTTCGTTTCAGCTGTGCGCTCAACGGAGTTCTGCGCCGACTTTCTTGCGGAGATTTGTGATGATTTTGTTCATCACGGCCTCGATCTGCTTGTCGTTGAGGGTCTTTTCGTCGTCGCGGAGTGTCATCGTGATCGCATAGGATTTCTTTCCTTCAGGAAGCTTGTCGCCTTCGTAGACGTCGAAGAGGCTTACGTCTTTCAGAAGCTTGCGCTCGCTTTCGCGGACGGTCTGTTCGACTTCGGCCATTGTGACGGTCGAGTCGAGCAGAAGCGCCAGGTCGCGTTTGACAGACATTGCGCGTGAGATCGGTGTGAACGTGACCTTGTTGCGGAGCGACATTGCGACAAGTTCGCTCCAGATGAGCTCGGCGTAGATGACCGGCTGTTTGATGTCAAACTGTTTGAGGACGGCTTTCGAGAGGATGCCGATTGATCCGATATGCTTGCCCGAGCGGGTGTCGATCGAGAGAGCTGCCGCGAAGATCGGTTCGCTTGTGACCTTGGTCTTCAGCTCGCGGGCATTGACGCCGAGGCGGACGAGGATGTTGTCGACGATCGAGCGCATGTCGTAGAACGTAGCTTCTTCTGCGGGGCGCTGCCATCCTGCGGGGCGCAGATTGCCTGTCATCCATAGCGACAGACGGCTGTCTTCGCTGAAGGGCGAGAGCGGTTTTTCCGCTGTCGATTCCGCCTGAGGGTTGAAGCGGTAGATGTTGCCGAACTCATACATTTCGAGCGACTCCATCTTGCGGTTGATGTTGTGGGCGATCGATTCGAGGCCGCCGTAGAGGAGGGTCTGGCGCATCACGCAGAGGTCGTTGCTGAGGGGGTTGAGCAGGCGGACGCAGTTTTCGAGCGGATACTGTTCGTTTGATGCGTAGTAGCTTTCGGCTGTCAGAGAGTTGTTGAGGATCTCGTTGAAGCCGCAGGCTGTCAGCTGCTCGGCGATGAGGGTGCGCAGACGGTTGTCGTGGTCAGCGGGAGATTTGAACGACAGTGATGACTGCACGGTCAGTCCGGGTTCGATGTTGTTGTAGCCGTAGATGCGCAGCACATCCTCGACAACGTCGCATGGACGGCGGACGTCGACGCGGTAGGTCGGCACTTCGAGGCGGGCTTCCCGGTCTGTTTTCTCGATGATTCTGATTTCAAGGGCTTCGAGGATCGAGTCGATCGTGGCCTGCGGGATTTCCTTGCCGATCAGCTTGCACGCATAGTCATAGTCAAGTGTCACGTCGAACGGTCTGACCGGTTCGGGATAGATGTCGACCGGCTCGCCGCAGATTTCTCCGCCGGCGAGTTCCTTTATCATGATGGCCGCGAGTTTGGCGGCGTAGAGTGTCACATTGGGGTCTGTGCCGCGTTCGTAGCGGAACGATGCGTCTGTCTGCAGGCCCTGACGGCGTGCGGTCTTGCGTACGGAGGTCGGGTTGAAGTAGGCGCTTTCGATGAAGACATCGGTCGTTTCCATAGTGACTCCGGAGTCTTTGCCGCCGAAGACGCCGGCAATGCACATCGGACGCTCTGCGGAGCAGATCATCAGGTCGTCGGCCGAAAGGGTGTGCTCAACGTCGTCGAGAGTGACGAATTTTGTTCCTTCGGCGCATTTCTTCACGACCACCTTTCCCCCCTCGATTCTGTTGAGGTCGAAGCAGTGGAGCGGCTGGCCGATCGAATGGAGAATGAAGTTCGTTATGTCGACGACCGTGTTGATCGGACGCAGGCCGATTGTTGTCAGTCGCTGCTGAAGCCATTCGGGGCTTTCGCTGACTTTGACACCGCGGATGGTGATGCCGCTGTAGCGGGGGCATGCCTCATAGTCGTCGACTTCGACGGCAACTGCGCCGTCGGCGCGGTCGACGCTGAACGAGTCGACCGACGGACGTTTTAGCTCTAGCGGTGTGGAGTGCTGCGATGCCCATGCACAGAGGTCGCGGGCCACTCCGAAGTGCGATGCGGCGTCGATGCGGTTGGGGGTCAGATCGACTTCGAGAAGATAGTCGGAAGTCAGACCGAAGTATTCGGCGGCCGGGGTTCCGGGCGCGACTTCATCGGTGATGACGATGATTCCGTCGTGGCTTGTGCCGACGCCGATCTCATCTTCGGCGCAGATCATGCCGAACGATTCGACGCCTCGGATTTTCGATTTCTTGATCTTGAATTCTTTGTCGCCGTCGTAGAGTACAGTTCCGACGGTCGCGACAACGACTGTCTGACCGGCTGCGACGTTGGGCGCACCGCAGACAATCTGGGTCGGCTGCCCGTCGCCGAGGTCGACGGTCGTGATGTGGAGATGGTCGCTGTCGGGGTGTTCGACGCAGGTCAGTACTTTCCCGATGACAAGCCCGCGAAGGCCTCCGCGGATGCTTTCAACTTCTTCCACAGATCCGGTTTCGAGACCGATGGAGGTAAGAGCCGCTGCGAGTTCGTCGGGACTCAGTGAGAGGTCGGCGTAATCTTTTAGCCAGTTATATGATATGTTCATTGTCGGTTTGTAAGAGGTTCAATGTGCAAAGATAATCATTTTTAGGCAAGTAATCAAAATTAGAATCGCGTTACTTGACTATCTCATCTGACCACGACCCGTCGGGCAAACGATCCGTCGGTGACAATGTAGAGTCCTGCCGGGAGCGACAGGGTTGTCAGCGGTCTCCGGACGGTTTCTCCGAACCAGCAGACTCCGTCGGTCGAATAGACGGAGATTGTCCGTTCGCCGTCGCGGTTTTCAATTGTCAGCATGTGGTCGCGGCAGTAGGCGTCCCATTGGTGGTAGTCCAGTTCGTTGACCGCTCCGATCTCGCTGTGGTCAGTGATCGAAATGTTGTCGATGAACCAGCGTTCGCCTGATTTCTGTGCGAAGCGGATCCGGCCGTTGCCTGTCGTGTTGATGCTGGCCGAGAATGTGGAGGCTGAAGTTTCGTCGAAGCGGAATGTTTCGGCTGTCTGCCATGTGATTCCTCCGTCGGTCGAGTATTCCAGATCTACGATGGAGGTCGGCTCGGAGTCGTTGGGCGATTTGGGGGCTTCGGGGG
>JAIDJZ010000059.1 GCA_029051965.1 Paramuribaculum sp.
TGTCCGGTCATCGCCCTTACAGCAACAGCAACGCCGAAAGTTCAACACGACATTCAGAAAAACCTCGGCATGCTTGGCGCGAATGTGTTCAAATCGTCATTCAACCGCGAGAATCTCTACTACGAGATCCGTCCGAAAACATCCGACACCGACAAAGAAATCATCCGCTACATCAAAAGCATGAAAGGAAAATCCGGAATCATCTATTGTCTGAGCCGGAAAAAAGTCGAGGAACTCGCCGAAATGCTTATTGTTAACCAGATCCGCGCCCTCCCCTACCACGCCGGCATGGACGGAGCGACCCGCTCTGCCAATCAGGATGCTTTCCTCTACGAGAAAGTCGACGTAATTGTCGCAACTATCGCATTCGGAATGGGAATCGACAAACCCGACGTCCGGTTTGTCATCCACTATGACATGCCCAAATCCCTCGAAGGCTACTATCAGGAAACCGGGCGCGCCGGACGCGATGGCGGCGAAGGACGATGCATAACATTCTACTCCTCGAAAGATCTCCAGAAAATGGAGAAATTCATCCAGAACAAACCTCTTGCCGAACAGGAAATCGGACGTCAGCTACTCATGGAGACGGCATCCTACGCCGAATCCAGCATCTGCCGACGACGCACACTTCTCCACTATTTCGGCGAAGAATTCAATATTGAGAACTGCGGCAACTGCGACAACTGCCTTGCGCCGAAAAAGAAAGTGGAGGCCGGCGAGGAGCTGAACTCTCTGCTCCTGACAGTCAGCGCCCTAAAAGAGCGTTTCAAGACCGACTATGTGCTTGACGTGCTCCGGGGAAGACTGACCGGAGAAGTAAAAGCCTACCACCACGAACAGCTCGAGACCTTCGGATCCTGCAACGACTGCCTTCCGCGTCATCTCAACGCCGTTGTCCGTCAGGCCATCATCGGCGGCTATATCGAACGTGACATTGAAAACTTCGGACTCCTCAAACTGACAGACAAAGCGAGAGAATTCATCCGCAAACCAGGATCATTCACAATTGCCGAAGACGCCGAATTCAACGAAGAGGAATCAGAATGTGAAAACATCCGCTCCGGCGCGTCATGTGCCGCCGACACCGAACTGTTTTCAATCCTCCGCAGCGGGAGAAAGAAAGTCGCCGACTCTCTCAACCTCCCGCCCTACATC
>JAIDJZ010000006.1 GCA_029051965.1 Paramuribaculum sp.
GTGGCAATTGCTCCTTTCTCAACTCGCTGAAATCACTCAAAAATCCATCTTTATGCCAACCTAAGTTAAAAGTAAACATACTCTAAGTTATTTCGATCTATAATAACGGGGCCGGATCAAGTTCGTCAGAGAACGGGGTCCGGCTCCGCTGTTTTCAGAATTCCCGAAGAGGATGCCCTCCATGAGCGGATGAGGGTCATAAGCGGGGAGAGATAGTTGAAGATGCAGAAGGGAAGATAGACGAGTGTCGCAACACCGAGGACTGTCGACTGCGTCACTCCGCATGAGTTCCACGGGATCAGAACAGAGGTCACGGAGATCGAGTCTTCGAGAGTACGGCTGAGAAGTCTGGGAGGGAGTGAATAGCGGTCGTAGACGTCGCGATACATATTTCCGCCAATGATTATCGAGAGATACTGGTCGGCAGTGCATGCGTTGAGAAAGAGTCCGCTTCCGACTGTAGCACCGACGATCGAGCGGCGACGTGAAAGACGGCTTGTGAAAGCCCGCGCAATGACTGCAAGCATGCCTGTGCCGAGCATTACGCCGCCGAAAACCATCGCACAGAGAACGAGCATGACCGTCGGCAACATGCCGGTTATTCCGCCTGTCGACATGAGGTCGTCGAGTGTGGGCATACCTGTTGTCAGCGAAGTCTCGCTCCAGAGGATATGGAGCGTGGTCATGAAGCGCGAGGCGTCGGGGGAAGCGAGCGTATCGAAAATTGCGGGCTGGAAGATGAACATTCCGACGATGCCGAGGAGAGTGCCGACAGCAAGGGTGATCAACGTTCTGATCCTGCAGGCAATCATCACGAGCACGACGAGCGGGATCAGAAGAGTCCAGGGGGTTATGAAGAATACGGAATGGATCATGTCAATGATTTCGGCAGATCCGGATTCAATGGCGGAAGTGTCGGTCACAAATCCGACGCCGAGATAAACGATCAGAGCGACGATCAGGGCCGGAATAGAGGTCTGCATGAGGAAGCGGATGTGGTCGAAGAGGTCGACACCGCAACTCGACGAGGCTATTACGGTCGTGTCGCTCAACGGGGAGACCTTGTCGCCGAAATACGCACCCGAAATTATTGCCCCGGCAATCCAACCTTCTTCGTAGCCCATGATGCGTCCGATTCCGATAAAGGCGACTCCGATAGTTGCGATCGTGGTCCAAGAGCTGCCTGTCAGTACCGAAACAACAGCACAGACAAGACATGTCACGACGAGAAAAAATGTCGGATTGAGCAGACGGATGCCATAGTCGATCAGAGTCGGGACAACTCCTGACCACAGCCATGTCGCGGCAATCATCGCAATCAGAATCAGAAGCGGGATGGCGGGGAGTATCTGAGTTGCACTTCGCCTTAGTCCGTTGGCCAGACGCTTCAGGTCGAGGGTCCGGGTCAGGAGTGAAAGGGTCAGGGCAAGTCCGGAGGCAGCGAGAAGAGTCCAGTGGCTATAATCGAAAATAGCGTCGCTCCCTTTTGCGACCATTATTGAAATCAGACATCCGAGAAGAAAAACAACGGGAAGAACGGCAACCCAGAGATGCGGCAGTCGCGCGGCATCGGTTGCAGAGTTTGAAGGTGATATTTTATTCAATTTAATTGCCTGTTTTAGGCGCAAAATTAATAAATATCCCAGTGTTATGCAACCCAAAAAATCTTACGGTGTGTTAACAGTATGTCAAAGGGCTCTTTGCCGTATTTTAGGCGGATCGTGATAGTGGCTCGTCTGCGGCGTTGCTTTCGGCTCTTGGGTTTGGTCACGGACTTAAGTTCGCTCCCTCACCCTTATGGCGGTTCGTGATAACGGCTCATCTGGGTCGTCGCGAGCCGGATTCGGGATCGGTCACGGACGCCAGTCCGCTCCCTCGCCCTCACCGGCATGCTCCTAGCATCTGAGCCGTTCTGACGAACCGCCGGCCATCCGGATAGCAATTTTAAATCAGTATTTCAATGTGCTCTTTGCCGTATTTTAGCC
>JAIDJZ010000060.1 GCA_029051965.1 Paramuribaculum sp.
AAGGGCGGCTTTATAAGGCACGGCGGCCAGCGCAGACGCGTCGGCGTGGACCATCGTGATCTCCTGATGGTCGTTGAGGCGGCAGTTGTCGACGGCATTTTCCCATGCGGGTTCGTCGATTTCGATTCCTGTAACAGGCGAAGCTCCTCTCATTGCAGCCAGAATGGCAAGGATTCCGGTGCCGGTCCCCATGTCGATGACAGCTTTGTTTTCGAGATCGGCCGACAGGAGGCGGCGCAGAATCAGGGATGTTGTCGAATGGTGTCCGGTGCCGAATGCCATTTTAGGGTCGATGACAATATCGTAGCGGCATTCCGGAATGTCCGTGTGGAAAGATGAATGGATGACGCATTCGTCTTCGATCACAATCGGTTTGAAATAGTTCTTTTCCCATTCGTGGTTCCAGTCCTGTCCCTCGATGTTGACGGCGGTCCATGTCAGTTCGATGTCGCCGGCAGGGAAATTATCGAGAACCGAACGCAGCCCCTCGTTGTAGAGTCGGGCGGGGATATAGGCGGTCAGTCCGGATTCGTCGGGAAGGAAAGTCTCGAAACCGGCCTCGGCAAGCACGGCGGCCGCGATCTCGGTGGAGATTTCAGAACATGGCGTCATGCCGATGCGCACTTCTGTGTAATCGTTCATTGATAGATATGAGTCTGAGTAAATGTGATGAAGGAAGAGATCGGAGAAAGGCTTATTTTCTGTGGCGGAAGCGGCCGAAAATCTTGACAGCCTGCGAAACGGTGCGATAGGCAAGATAGGCGTAGTCCATATAGCTCAGCCCTTTTAGCATTCTGCCGGCAACCCCGGAGGTCTTGAAAGAGGGCAGTCCCTGTTTCATAGCCTCGGTTTGCTGGGCCAGCTTCATTTTCTGGATTTCGCAGCGTGCAAGAAGATAGGCGCGTCTGTAGCGGAGTTCGTCGATGTCATAACCTTTCCAGGATGCGGGATCGATCAGCGGGTCAGTGTCGTTTGCTTTCATGATTTTGCGTTCTACGGAGTGATCGACAATTCGTTTATTTGAGGATGATTCGGGAGATCAGACGTGCCATTGGATTGACCACAAGAGGCTTGCGGAGCAGTATGAGCAGGCAGATCAGAACAAGATAGCAACCGCACATTATCAGGCACGACCATGTGCGTCCGACTGATTCGGCAATCCAGTCAACGGCCGACATGGAGAGGAAAAAAATTGCAATGACCGCAAGAAAAACCGAGATTAGGCCTATTGCAAGACTTGAGATCAGCATTGTCAGCTTCTCGGTGACTGTCAGTTTGCCGTACTCTAATTTCAGACGGGCAAACTCTTTGCCTTCTTCGTAGATCTGTTTGAATTGACTTGTCTGTTCGCTCATTGGGGAAGCTTGGAAAAATAGTGGAGGGGTCGTTGAATTCAGCGCCCGAGGCCGAGGACCGGCAATCACGGGCGCTGGGAAATCATCGGATTTATCGTTTATTCGTCAATATCGGCTGTCAGTTGTTCGACGAGTGCGTCGATTTCGCTCTGAGTGCAGATGATGCCCTTTTTCTGAAGGGTTTCCTTTATTTTGGCGCGGAGTTCGGTTCCTTTTGAGGGTGCGAAAAGAAGAGCAGCCGCGCTGCCGATAAGAGCACCGCCGATAAATGCGTAAAGAATACTGAGATTATTGTTCATGATTTCTGGTTTTTTTCGGCCTCGGTGCAGTTGCCGTAAGGCCGTGGGCTTTAGTAATTGAAACAGATTCTTATAGAGTAAAGGGGCGGGGAAATCCTCGCTAAGGCATTTCCTCTCCCTTTTGACGAAGCCGGTTGCCCGGCCTCGTCGGAGCTGTTTTTTGAGAACAGATTATTTGCTTTCGAGGTCTTCGGCAATGGCGTCGGCCAGCTGTTCGACCTTGCTTTTCTTTAGACGGATTCCTTTGTCGTTAAGGAATTTTGCGATGTCAGCACGAGTGTTTTCTCCTTTGTCGGGTGCAAACAGAAGTCCGGCAGCAGCGCCAACGAAAGCTCCGCCGAGGGCGGCTAAAACGATCTGTAATGGTTTCATGTCGAAATTTACTTGGATTAAGGGTTATTAAGAGTTCGAAAAAGTTAGTTTCTGACTATAGAACGTCGTCGTGTGGGAAAATGTTCCGTGGACGGTTCGAAAAAGTCAGATTTTTTTGCAAGGCGCGGACGTCGGACGCCGTTGCGCTCTGACCGCTAAGGTACAACAAATCTTCAAACCCGCCAAATCTTTCTTGTGTCAAAATGGTCTTTGTCGCGCTTTGTCGTGCAATCTGTCGTGCAATTGCAAATATTGCTGTCCGATAAAACTCAGATAAGGTAATTATTACTGTCCGCTAAACTATAAAAAAGTAAGCCCAACTTCTGCCGTTTAGGACGTTGGACTCGCCTTTTTATGGTTTAGCGGACAGTAATATAATTGATATATGCGCGGTCCATCGCCATTATGTCACCCTCGCTGAGTGTTGACGGCTTGAGCATGAAGGAATCGTTTGTCGCGGCGGATGTGAACTTGATGTCCGAAGGCACACCTTCGTTGGCATGAATGACTGTGTGGACCTTGATTCCACCTTTCTTTTTCCCTGTCTTTGGATGGCGGCCGACACCCTTGAAAAGCAGGTTTGAGAATAATGTGATTGTCGTGGAATCGATAATCTGAAGACGTTTCATCCATTTTGGGGTCTTGCGGCTCCGGCTGTCCGAGGAAAGAACATGTCGGTAAGAGGCTATAAATCAAGGCGTGTGGCCTCAAATATGGCTTCCGGTCGATTTTTGTTTGCATCGGCGAGTGTACTGCGTCCTATCTTGAACGTGATGCCCAAATGTGACAGATTGCGTGTCTCGGCAAGCAGACTGGCTGTTATCTCCCGCAATGAGTCGAAACGCATTATCACAGCATAGAGCATCACTACCAGATGGATCCAGCAGTTGAAGCGCTTGGTGTATCACTCTCCTCCGTTATCACGGCTATAAGCGAGAACTTTTGATTTGTCAAGCAGTTTTATCACCTGTCCATAGAGCGGCTGTCCGCTAAAATGACTATTTTTGCGCATTGGTTATCACGTTTTGTTTGGCGACAGCTAAATAACCAAAAAGGACTGACTCCTGCAAATCGAATCAGTCCTAATTTTATTGCCTCAAAAACTTTTATCGGACAGCAATAATAATATTATGTTGTAAAACATTTTCTGTTGCATTTTCTATGCATTCTCGTTTAATTGCTGTCGCAAATGTCTATTTTTTCAGCTTCTCCGATATAAAAAAGACTGCGCCGGAATGGATTGGCGCAGTCTGTAAAAGTATGTTATCTGTTTAGAACGGCATTAATATACAACCGTCCCGTTTTTTATTTTGTATCGTGAATTTTTTTCGCCGGGTTTGATTTTCACGACTTTTCCCTGAGAAACGATTACGAAATAGACCGGAGACGGCTTGACACTGTTAGGTTTGCGCGGTTTTAAGATGTCGTCAGTGTAGACATTATAAGCTTTGCATCCATCGGCATCGTATGGTACAGTTTCCGTGTTGAAAGCCATTAGAAAAAGTTTTTCTGATAAGCCTTCATTTATTTCTCCGTTCAGTGCCTCAGTAGTTTGTTTTTCTCCAAATTGTTTTGTCAATTTGGTTTTATTGGCAACTAAACTTTCTTGCTTTTTGCATTTTACAACGTTTTGGGCTGCGATAACATTAATGCCAAAAATTATGGCTGCAAATACTAATAATAATCTTCTCATAATCAGAATTTTATTGTTTTTGAACGAGGGGTTTTCTTTGTGCGTTTATTTTCACCCCATTTTTCTGAAGAGGTGCGTCTGTCCACTCCATCTGATTTGGCTTTAGGCACGATACCTGTATTTTCGAATTTAAACCAGGGTCCATACTTTTTGTACTCCTTAAGTATTGACTCTGTGGGAAGATATAAAGTTGCATTCTTAAAGCAGCTGTCGTCAAACGAATTCATCTTCACAAAAGTGACTAATTTGGACTTGTTAAGATAAATCTTAAGACCGGCCGGCACATTAGTGAAAGCATTGGGCTGGATGAGGGCAATTGAGGAAGGGAGAGTTACTTCGGAAAGATTAGCGCAATCACTGAAAGCACCGGATTCAATTCCGGATACGGAATAGGGTTCATAGTCAATGGTTAATTTCGCCGGGATGTTTACAGAGCCGGAATATCCCCCTTCTTTAGCTACTACATTAGCTTCTTGGCTCTTGGGAAACAGTCTGTACTGTATGCCATTGATTTCAGTGACATTTTGTGAATAGCCCTGTGTAAAACTATAGCAAATAAGGGCGAACAGAAAAATAAATTTTTTAATCATACTGAATTTTTTTAGATGTTTATTTTGTGAATTAAGGAAGTGGCGTAAAATCGGTAATAATGTATTGCGTTTTATTAGGGCTTGGGCCGTTGTTGGTAGCGAGACTGACCGACCATTTTCCGGCATTTTTGCAAGAGGGGCTGTTCTGCGACCCGATTTTTGCAAGTTCAATGGAGTTTATCAGCCAAATGGTATTGTGTTGTCTGACATAGAATACAAACCAGTAGTTAGGGCGCGGCAGCAGATTGAAGGCGGCAAATAAGCCGCCCTTATTAAGGGATTTGACCTGAATCTCCTGAAATTCGTAATGTCTGGCGGCGGAGTCGGGCAATGTCAGATCGCAATCTTTCGTCCTCACAATGAGGTCTACTCCGTGGTCATCTACCGCCGGTAAATACACTTCGCGGTTTTCGGCAAGCAACATTGATGTAATCGCCATTTCTATGGATTTGCCGAAATTTTGAGCTGGGTTCAAAATTTTCATTGGTGCCGCGGGGCTCGCGCTTTGGCATTAGATTGGTTCATAAAAAAAGCGTGAGAGCCATACTTGCTGCCCGTCCCGCTTTCAGAGGCCTTCGCATTGCCCGGTTAGTTGGACGAGCAAACAATGCAGAAGCCTCACGCAGAATATGTGTAATCCAAAACCGGCGTCCTACGTTTGCACGCAGGCCGTGGGTTTAATGTTACATATTCACACAGGCATCTACTGTTTGCTTCACCTTGACTAACCTGAGAAGTTTGCGAAGTTTCTGAAGGCCAAGATGAGCGTCAGTAAACGCTTTTATGTCAAATTTGGCTGTCGCCAGAGCTGACCGTCAGCAAGAATTCCACATGACCGAGGCTTCTGCTGGGGAGGTCAGTGCTGCAAATTTAATACTTTTTTCCATATGGATGAAACCTCTTGAGAAAAAAAAAGGACTTTGAGTTTAATGTATTCATTCTGCTGAACGTTTCTTGTTGACGATTCTCGCCTTTACACAGCAAAATTACATACTTCGGACTTAGCCGTCAAGTCCATTTTTGTCCTTTTCCCGAATCAACCACTGAAAAGCAAATGCCGGTATTGCGACCGCATACATAAACACCGAGGTCGGCTCCCGAGCGGGTAAGATGGTCGAGATAAAGGGGCTCGTCGGCTATTATGGAGGTGCAGCGGAAGCAATCGCCCGGCTGCAGACGTGTGCCTTTGGAACTGTTCACCACGAATCTGTCGTCTCCAAGAAACTTCACTTCACACACTCGCTCAGGTTTCCAGGTGAGTACTACGGCGTCTCCCGGCTTAAGTTCCCGACGCACATCGAGTCGGGGGCGGTCGATGGGGCCGCTTTCTATGTCGTCATGTTGATTGTAGGTGAAGTCATGCCATCCGTTCCATCCCGCATAGCGGCAGAGTGTGTCAAGAGTGTGTAGGCGCGGATTGACATTTTCATCGAGATATCCCCACACGCGTTTTAAGGTAGTAGGGCTGAGCAAAATGCCGGTGCGCTCGTGTATGCTGTCGCTGAGTGCTTCGAAGTGACGTGATGATTTTAGTGAAGAGCCGAAGCATGCCTCGACTACTTTACGCATGCGGGAAATGTCGGTCGTCATCATCATTTTTTATTTTTGTCGAAAAATCTTTTTAATATATCACCATAATAAATGGCGAAAGTGGATTCTAACTCAATGCGGTCTTTTTCTGTGAGCGATTGTAAATCATTCAAAAACCGGGATTTGGTCTCAGTCATCGCTGCGAT
>JAIDJZ010000061.1 GCA_029051965.1 Paramuribaculum sp.
TTCAATGACGGGCAGGTACTGAAGTTCGAGCGGCATGCCTTCTTTCTCCAGTTCCTCGACAAAAATATCCCCATAGTAATCATGGAGTCCGAGCATGTTGGAGACAAGATTCCGGCGTTTACCGAGATACATGTCGATCATTTTACCGACAACCGGATTATACGGCATCTCGATCTCACTGTTGAGCTCGGCGAGTTTGCGGGTATATTCCTCGGGAGTGCCCAGACGGGACTCGCTGGTTGTCTGACGCGAATCGGTGTAGTTACGAAGGAAGAAATTCTCCTCAAGAACCCTTGACTGGGTCTCGAAGCTTTCGGGAGGCCGGACATTGTCGTCGCGCAGAGAGTGCTTTATGTCAAGCACCGACGGCGCCGGGGCGGCTGAGAGTGTCGCGGCAGAGAGTGCGAGAAGAGCTGATGTAAAGAAATGTCTCATGGTCATACGATGACTTTTTATTTTATAGGCATGCCGTAAACGGCACATTCCGGTTGTAGAGGTCTGCAGTTTCAGGATCGGCATGCGTCAGGAAGCTTCATTTGTTAAAAGTTAAACGCCATCTGCACACCCAGGGCCGGCAAGCGGTTCTGCGGGTCCTGAATAAGCGCTGGCGAGACTTGCATTGACAGATCGGGAGAGATGTCGAAATTCGAGAGCGATGCGTCGACATAGGCATCGACCATCGCGACCAGATAGACTCCGACCATACAGATTATACAGAGATCACGATTGCGTCTGTAATAATCCTTACGGCTCTTGAGTGTACGTTCAAGCCAACTGCGGTTGAGAGTTGACTCGTCGGTGTTGGGCGGGAAGAAATCCATGTAGGACTTAGTCGAAGGATCGTTGTCCATCAGATCGGTATAGGCACGCGTGTAATCGGCAAGCATTCCGTTGTTCCATGACGATCCGTAGCCAAGCCCCATGAATCCGCCGATAACAATCGGCAGTTTCCAATAGCGCCGGTTATAGATCTGGCCCAAACCGGGACACAAAGCCGACATCCACACTGCCCGGACCGGATCCGGAGTGAAAATCTTCACCGCGTTTGGATTGACATCCCTGACAACAGTGCTGTCATCGAACAGCGCCATTGCCGGAGAGCTGACAATCGCCACAGTGTCGACGGGAGTCAGAGTGACTTTGTCTCCGTTGACGGTGATATACTCCTCTTCAACTTCCGACGGAGCCGTCAGAGGCTCGGAGAGAGGAATCGTGTCGGGAAGAGTCCGGAGGGGGCCGGAAGGAACCTCAGGCGAGGCATTGCCGGGCAACGTCAAATTTGCTGAAAAAATGTTAAACGGTATCAACAGCGCGAAAAACAACGCGCTGAATGCCAGTTTTTTTCTTGCGGACATTATTGATCCGATTCCTTGCACTGTTTCGATCATCCAAATCTAACCATCTGGAATCTACGCGGTTGCCCTGCCCTTTAGGCCCGATTCCCGATGGATAATTTAATTTTCGCGGGGCTTTAGATTGTCAAAGATAGTAATTAATCTCTCAAGTTCACTCTCGTTGCTGAACGAGAAGGTGATTTTTCCCTTTCCGGATTTAGAGCAGGCGAAGGTCACTGGGGTTGAAAAACGCTGTGAGAGATGCTCGCCGAGAATATCAAACTCGCCTCCGGCGGAGCGCTTTCCCTCTTTCGCATTTTCGTTTTCGGGCGCAGCCTCCTTGAGAGCTTTGACCAGCTCCTCGACTTTTCTGACCGACAGACCTTCCTTGACAATGCGGTTATAGAGCTTCAGCTGAAGGGTCGGATCGTCGACCGAGAGAAGCGCACGGGCATGCCCCATGTCAACGAGCTTGTCACGAAGTCCGAGCTGCACCTCTGCAGGCAGCCTGAGAAGACGAAGGAAGTTAGCGATAGTAGCGCGCTTCTTTCCAATGCGTTCGCTGAGACGCTCCTGTGTCAGCTGATACTGGTCGATGAGCTTTTTGAATGTCAGGGCGATTTCAATTGCATTGAGGTCTTCGCGCTGTATATTCTCGATGAGCGCCATCTCGGTCAGTTCGGCGTCGTTGGCAGTACGTATATAAGCGGGTACGGTTTCCAGCCCGGCTCGTGAGGCCGCCCGATAGCGACGTTCACCGGCAATGATCTGATAAGAGTCCGGGCCGACCTTTCTGAGCGAGAGTGGCTGAAT
>JAIDJZ010000062.1 GCA_029051965.1 Paramuribaculum sp.
CACATAGATGGCGTTCCCGCGGCATTCGCATCTATTTTCAGGGAGGCCTTCAGTCTGAGGGCAGGGTGGGGTGCTCTGGCTGGAGTCGCTATTATCGGGGCGCGTCGCGCAGCTCTTGTCAACGATGCGGGTGTCGGAACGGCGTCGATCATGCATGGGACTTCAGCGTGTCGTGAACCGGTGCGCGAGGGCCTCGTCGCAATGCTCGGGCCGGCGATCGACTCGGGTTTTGTCTGTACGCTGACGGCTTTGGCCATACTGCTCTGCGGCGATCTGACGGCGGTTGAGGGCGTCAAGGGACTGTCGGTTGCGATGGATGCTTTCGACAGTGCGATTCCGGGCGGCCGCTACATGCTGATGCTTATAGTCACATGTTTCGCGCTGTCGTCGATGTTTAGCTATTCGTTCTACGGCCGCCGCTGCGCGCACTATCTCTTCGGCCCGAGTGGGGAACGGGTCTATATCTGGTTTTTTATTGTGACGCTTGTTGTCTTCGCGGTTATCTCGCTTGACGCGGCGGTCGGACTCTGTGACCTGTTCTATGCCTTCATGGCATTTCCGACAATGCTGACGCTTGTTTTGCTTCGCGGAAGGGTCAGGGAGGAGTCCATGCGCTATTTCGGGGAATCGCAGTCGCCGCAGTGTGACGAGGGAATGACAACTGTGCGGGAATAAATGCATATTGGTTAACAATAGTTAACAAAATGGGGGGGGTAATTTGTAAACTTTGATTACCTTTGCAAAATAGTGAACACAAATTATCATTTATATAGTTTGCTTTATTCAGAGAATTGTTGAGTCCCGCCCCTGAACAGACACTCCCGGAGGTTAGGAAAGCGACGTTACGCAGATGCTTAGCAGCGTGGGTGATAAGGTGAAAAACAGGCATTCTCACAGAGGCAGAACATACTAAACCAATCAATTAAATAACCATGAGAATTTCTCTTAAACCATTGTTGGCGATGGCGGCCAGTGCCGCAGTGCTTTCGGCATCGGCCGAGGGTCTTCAGCTCGTTCAGCAATCGTTCGTCTATCCCGACAATGAACCGGCCCCGTGCCATCCGTTGCCAACCCCCCGCCAGCTTAAGTGGCAGGAACTTGAGTTCTATGCGTTTTTCCATTATGGCATGAACACCTACACAGGTCTTGAATGGGGAAACGGTAATGAGAATGTCAATCGTTTCGCGCCTACAGCCGCGCCCAATCCCCGCCAGTGGCTCGAAGCCGTGAAGGCGGCAGGAATGTGTGGCGGTATCGCGGTAGTAAAGCACCATGACGGATTCTGTCTGTGGCCCACCGAGACCACCGATCACCGATGCACGAATTCCAGCAATGCCAACGGTGCTGCAACAAACATTCCCCGCGATTTCGCCAAAGCAGCGAAAGAGCTTGACATGAAGTATGGTTTCTATGTGTCACCGTGGGACCGCAACAGCGCGCTCTACGGGACCGACCGTTATGTCAAGGAAGTGTTCATGAAACAGTGCGAGGAGCTCGCGAACTATGGATCGGACCAGTTTGAAATGTGGTTCGACGGAGCTAACGGCGGCAGCGGCTACTATGGCGGTGCGAATGACACCCGCAGCGTTGATGCGAGCACCTATTATGACATTCCCAACCTGCGCGATTATATCCATCAGCTTGCCCCTGACTGCGTGATGTGGGGTGTCGGCGAAGAAGCACGCTGGATCGGAAACGAATCCGGCTATGCAGGCGAAACCAACTGGTCAATGCAGGAACGCGGCACCGCATCTGAAGCTGCCAACCGCAATACCGGCCAGGAAGAAGGCTGGGTATGGATTCCTGGCGAAAGTGACGCGAAAGCAACATCGGCCGGATGGTTCTGGCACAGCGGTCAGACAGATCTCACGGCAGAGCGTCTGTTCCAGATGTATCTCGAAACCGTAGGCCGTAACTCCAACCTCATTCTCAATGTTCCGCCGGATCAGTCCGGCTCACTACCCGCAAGCTCGGTCAATACGCTCAAGAGCCTCGGCGAGCTTCTCGAAACCCGTCTCAGCACCGACCTTGCACTCAATGCAAGCAGTGTAGTGGCATCTGTTACCCGCGAGGCAGGCGCTAACCGCAACTACAACGCCTCCAATCTTATCGACGGCGACAAGGATACTTACTGGGCGCCCAACGACAATGATCTTTCGGCAACGATCACACTGACATGGGATCAGCCCCAGACTATCCGCTATGTCTCGCTGATGGAGTATATCGCCAAAGGTCAGCGTGTCCGCGGCTTCAGAATCGAAGTCAGCGCAGACGGTTCGACCTGGACCACAATGGCCCCGAGCATCACTCAGTCGACAATCGGCTACAAACGTATTATCCCTCTCAACGGCAGCACCTCTTCGAGCTATGGCACTGGCTATACCGCCAAGTCACTCAGAATCACTATCACCGATAGCCGCGCATGTCCGTTGCTTCACACAATTTCCGTTTACTAATCATTAAAGATCCTTCTAAAATGAACAATATAAAGAAATATCTCGGTCTGTGTGCGGCAACTGTGCTTCCCTCCGTTCTGGCGGCTCAGACCATTTCATTCGAGACGCAGGATTATGCATCGCTCGGTGCATATGACACCTGGGAACAGTCTCCTTTCCGCACCGGTGCGCTGGCACCCAACGTGGCAGTAGTTGACAATCATCTTTCAGAGGCAGACGTCAATGAAAGTCAGAAGATCCTCGGCGTTCAGCGTTCGCGCTTCGGCAGCAATACATTCGGTGTGAAAATCGATCTTAAAGAGACATTCGAGATTTCGTCGACTCCGAAGTTTGCGCATGTGATGATCCACAAGCCTGTGGCAGGCCGCGTGATGCTTATCGGTCTGGGCAAGCGTGCCGACCGTCCCGAACAGTCGAATCAGGTTGAGCAGTTCTGGTCCTATCCGCTCAACGACACCAAAGAAGGTGAATGGTTCGATGCCGTTTTCCAAATGAAGGGAAATGACGGCGTTGAGATCCACTCGCTGGTGATCGTGCCTCATTGCGAAGAACCACTCTCTCTGACAGAGGATTTCATCGCTTACGTCGATGAGATCGAGATCAATGACAGCAACCAGCCCCGAGTTGGTCTGGGTGACTATCCGATCAATTTCTCTTATGATGCCGGATGGGGACGTGAAGACCGAAAGATCAACGGCGTGACATTA
>JAIDJZ010000063.1 GCA_029051965.1 Paramuribaculum sp.
CGCCGGTACTTGTTTCTCAAGCACCGGTCGATTGTCTTGTATCTTAATAAAGCATTCTTGTTTACTGGCATGGCAGTGATAAAAATCAATCATAATTTGAAATTTTACTTGGTGCCATGCCGTGACAATAAGGATCGTTTGGCCATGACAGGGCACAAAAAAATCGGAAAGCTTTTCAGGACTTTCCGACTGTCTCCTTATTGTCTGAATATAATGAAATCAGACGCAGATACAATATCGCCGGAACCATCCCTCAAGCAAGCTGCTAAAGCTAAAGCAATGGCAACTAATGCTGCAGCTACGATAGCTACGGCGGCGCCATATTGACGATATGTTGTGTTGCGGTATCTGCATTGTTCTATATTTCATTTGCCCGAAATCGGGTGCAAAGTTAACGGAATTTCTTGGTATAACCAAGCTTATTTAAGACGATTACAGCTATTCGGCAATCCAAATGCTGAAATCGGACGCAAAATTACGACAGCGGTACGCAATCTATCTGCATAGCGACGGCACGCGCACCCGACGAGCCATATTTCATGAGGCTCGTCGGTCTGCAGTGTACCGATATCGGGAAACGACTCGGCAGGCTCATACTCCGCATCAAAGCACCGAGTATGAGCCTGCTGATGTTCTATGACTATTATCCGGCAGAAGCCGTTTCTCTGACAACGCCACTGACATCGAGACTCCGCCTGTCGCTTCTAATAGCAATGGCGAAACTGATAACAAACACCTGAAGATGGACGCCGATAAATGAAAGGTGCTGGGCGTGGCGATAGTGGAAGTTGGATGGTTTATGGCTAATTTTTTTTGCGAAGATGCAATTTTCTGCATATGGGATGCGTCTAATGTAAAAAACTTCAAAAATGTCCGTATGTCGAATCTGTTACATCTTCCCTGGGATTATTTAATCATTTTCGTTGCTATCGAATGTCTTATTCTTTGGGTTTTTGACAAGTTTGAAATTATTAAATCGAAGCCGTTACGTTTCCTTATAGTCACGTTTGTCTATACCCTTATTTTCTGGATAGTTTACGACTTTGTCCTTGCTCCGCAATAACATCTTCAGTGTCAACAAATTTCAAAACAGTGTTTATCTATGCAGTTCTGGCTAATTGATGGCGTCATAAGCGCAGTCGCTTACAGCGCGACTCAACATTTTCTTACAAGAAGAATCAAGGGTGTCAAGCGCTTTTTGGTTTGCTTCGGTGTTGCAGCAGCGGTCTGCTGCATTATCCGGTTTCTGATAGATATATGCACGCTGTAAATCAACGACGTTTATTTCAGATCTTCAGCAGTGAAAATATATTCATACAAAATGTCACCGGCGTCGTTAAGATAGGTGTAGTGCAACGTTATGCCTTGCTTCTCAATTTCATTTAAATAATCCGCACTCATATTAGCTCGCAGATTATTCTGTATAGCGATACGATTGTACTGGATTATACCATCCGCGATATTAGCCGATTCATCATTATCTTCGATCCGATATACCCAATTAGCTTCCTTATCTTTAATAAATCCGTTGATCAGATAGAGTCTCTCGGCGACTTTCAAGGGGAATTGCATATTTGAAAATGTTGATTCCAACATTTCCAGATATGGTTTAAGAGAAGAATTGTCACCACTCTTGAGTTTTGAATAGACTATGGGTATCGCGGATGCCGGAACTGTAGCGATTTGAGTTTTATTTAACCCGTCGGCCGAGGGGCATGTAACGATTATCCTGTATCCGGCTTCTGCCTCAATCATTGAGGTGGAAAATATCTCGTCGTATCCGGTCAGAAGTTGGGCAATTCCATTTTCCGAAGATGTATTTTTAATAACGGCCTCTACAAATTCAGGGTTAAGCGTATAGTTTATAATAAGCATTCTCTCGTTCTTGTCAACCCCTACATTGGTAAGTACTATCCCCGGTGCTACATTATAAGGGAATACCATGGAACTATGTAGAGAATCCACCACCTCGGCGAAGCGATCAACCGGATTGCTTTTAGCCGAAACAGAGTGTGAGATGAAGACTACGCAGCCAACAAGAAAGCTGAATTTAAGGAGATTGCGCATAATAATTTTTAGCAAGGAGCTCTTAATGCAGAATTATCGATCAGTTCAGGAGCATCCGCTCGATCTCCTCGACCTCATCTATCCAAAGTCGTGAGGATGCATCGGAGGGCATACGCCAGTCTCCTCGCGGAGAAAGGCAGACGCTTCCGACTTTAGGCCCGTCGGGAAGACACGACCGCTTGAATTGCTGCGAGAAGAATCGACGATAAAAGAGTTTTAGCCATTTCAGGATCTCGGCATCGTCGTAGACGCCGGCAAAAGCTTTTCTCGCAAGAATAACAGTTTTGGCCGGTGTATAGCCGTAGCGCAACATATAATAGAGGAAGAAGTCGTTCAATTCATAGGGGCCGACAAAAGACTCTGTCTTCTGTGCGATATTACCTTCTGAATCTGCAGGCGTAAGCTCGGGGCTTATCGGAGTGTCGATGACGTCAAGCAGCGCCTTTCGAAGTTCTGCGTCATAAACGTCATTGGCAAAATGTCGCACAAGATATTTGATGAGAGTTTTCGGGACACTCGCATTCACACCGTACATCGACATGTGATCGCCATTATAGGTCGCCCAGCCAAGAGCCAGTTCCGAAAGGTCACCTGTGCCGAGCACAATCCCTCCGACCTGATTGGCGATGTCCATCAGAATCTGTGTTCGCTCCCTGGCCTGAGAGTTTTCATAAGTGACATCATGACTGTCCGGATTGTGGCCGATATCCTCAAAATGTTGCATCACTGCCTGAGAAATAGGAATCTCACGTATTGTCACCCCAAGTCGTTTCATCAGAGTCATTGCATTGTCATAGGTGCGGTTTGTCGTACCGAAGCCTGGCATTGTGACGGCTATAATGTCGGTCATCGGCCTCTTTAGCCGCTTCATAGAAAGCGTCGCTACGAGCAACGCCTGAGTAGAGTCAAGTCCGCCGGAGATTCCGACAACTATTTTAGGATTCCCGATCGCGAGCAATCGGGAACTCAGTCCCGCTTCCTGAATTGTCAGAATTTCCTCGCATCGCTGGGCCATCAGTGCGTCGGTCGGCGGGACGAATGGCTGCGGATCGACATAGCGGAACTTCGGAAGTTCCCTGACGTCGTATGTAACTCTGCCGATTGATGAATCCGGAATTACACCGTTGTTCACGGCACAGTCATGGAACGTTGTATTGTGAATGCGATCGTGGCGCACCGCTTCAATGTCAATATCTGCGATGACAATATTGTCGCTGAGGAAGTCCTTTCGGTCGTTTTGTGCCAGTATCGTTCCGTTTTCAGCCACGATCGTCTTGGGAAGAAAGACGAGATCTGTCGTAGACTCGCCTCCCCCCGCAGAAGAGTAAACATAGCCGGAAAGGCAACGTGCCGACTGCTGACTGATAAGTGAAAGCAAATAATTGTACTTGCCGATATGGTCGTCGGATGCCGAAAGGTTGAATATTACCTCTGCTCCCTTGAGCGCAAGCAAAGATGACGGCGGAATCGGCGACCACAGGTCTTCACATAATTCCACTCCGATTTTCACCCCCTTGCATTCGAAAATCCGGTCAGAGAAAACTCCGGAAGCAAACCACCGTTTTTCGTAGAATTCATTGTAGTTGGGGAGATAGATTTTGTCGACAAACTCGACATGTCCGCTCTGGACAATCGCAGCACTGTTCATCAGAGAGGATCCGGCCCGTCTCGGCAAGCCGACGATAATGGCAACCGAAACAGACTCAGAAGCCTTGCGAATCGCTTCCAGACCGGCTTCAGCCGCATCAATGAGTCGCGAGGAATGGAACAGATCGCCACATGTGTATCCTGTAATAGACAACTCGGGAAACACGCAGATATCGACCGCCTCCTTCTCCAATTCATGAACGACGGCTAAAATCTTTCTTACATTGAAATCAACGTCTGCTACTTTATGTTGCGGGGCGGCCGAGGCAACCCTGATGAAACCACTTTTCATATGATGAGTAAAATTTTCCACAAAATTACTTTATTTCAGCTTTCCATTGCAAAAAATCCAACGGAAAAGAGTATTTTTGCAGATATT